>NZ_JCACKS010000215.1:0-47455 GCF_059505505.1 Pelatocladus sp.
TGGTTCGCAAATAATTTACGCGAACCATCCTTCTTGTCCAAAGTCCAATTATAAGCCAAAATCCTGAAATAATGCTTATTTGAACCGTATTCAAAGCTAGGGTGAAAGGAATGGAACTTTTCTTTCACCCCAATATGGTTAGGTTAAGAATTTTTCGTGATGATTTTGGGTATGTAGAGACGCAAGATTTCGCGTCTCTACTTTTGCAACATGTTTAATCTCTCACCTACACAACACCTGTGGCTGTATCCTTTCCTGGAATTTGGATACCATTCATATTAATCAGCAAATCATTATTTGCGTCAAAGGGTTTATTTTGGTTATTGATTGCCAAGTAGGTACTACCTTGCCATTGGAATAATACACCCTCGTTTTCGTTTAATATCTGATCACCCTGGGTTTGTGGATCTTTATCGTTATAAGCTGCTTCAATCGCAACAGACAGATTGTTCCCTTTCACTAGACCTGCATCGTATAGATATATTGTTTGGGTTCCTTCTTTTGTGGATGTGGATAATGTGCCATCATTGTTGAACCAGATGCGATCGCCTTCATTTGGGTTAAAGTTGGTGATGGGATCAACCGCATTCACCTGTGATTGGGAAAATCCCTGTTGTTGATTATTACTGACATAGATAGAGCCATCTTTGCTAGGTTCACCAGTGAGAATATCGGTTTCCAAATCGCCAGAAACCTGATTATCTGATCCTTGAGGGAGGATTTGATCGCTATTTGCATCTGAAGTAGTAACAACAGTGTTATTACCTGTCTCCTCAATGATGGGAGTATTGCTATTAGTGACACCCATAACCTCGCTACTTTGAGGAGAAGCTGAATTTGTCCCTACTTCTAAAGCACCAATATCGGCGATCGCACTACCGTTACCATCGCCATCCTGTGGACGGTTATTACCGCGTTGATCTGTTTTGAGAATGCTGACCTCATTAAAGATGTCAGAACCAATATCAATCGCTGGACTTGTAGATTTGAGTGTAAAATCACCCCTGCCAGGATCTACAAATTGTGGATCATAATCTAAAATATTTTGCAGATCTCCTGCATTTGGATCATTTGAACTCACGAATTCAGAAGAGTTATAAGCGAGATTGTGATCAAATGTCACATTTTCGGAATTATGGATGTGATTGGCACGACGATCAGACCTCGCGTACATGATATTGTTGTAGCCACCCACATTTTTTGAATTTATTACCGCAATCTCTCCACTCATGTCAGGATTGCGAGAATTTTGGTAAGTAGTGTTATTGATGATATCTGCATTTAAGTAGTGGTAAGCTTGAATACCAAAACCACCGTTGTCGTAGACAGTATTATTAGCAACTAATGTCTTTCCTTGATAGGCTTCATGACCCTGATCTTTCCCGTCTCCTGTGTCCAGCATGATACCATGCCCTTCAGTTATTTCCCCTGCCACATTCCACGGAATCAGACTTTGGTTATCAAAGACGATGTTGTCTTTAATAACCATCTTATAATCACTAGTGTTATTGTCTGAATTTCTGTTCCAAATCACACCAATTCCACTTACACCTTTGGGTGTATACCAAGCATTTCCGGAGACGACGTTTTTCTCAATCGTGATGTAGTCCGCATCGTGAGCTCCAATACCTCCACCCGTAAAATTACGGACTTTGTTACCTTTAATGACAATGTGGTCAGAATAGCCCATGTCAGAGCGACCATGAATTACAACACCAAAACTATTAGTAATAGGGTTGTTTGGATTGTATTGCTCTTGTTGGGCATAATCTAATGTAACTTCATCCTTGCTACCTTCTATGTCGAGTCCTTCAATTTGCAAATAAGATGAGCCAGCGATGTTAATCCCAAAAGCTCCTTTTACTTTCAACTTAGGCGTGTGTCCTGGGTAGGCTTTGATAGTTGTCCACTTGTCTTCTGAACCATTTTTATTCCAAACTGACAGTAAGTCTTTACTGGGATCACTCTGGGTGTAAGTCCCATTCATTATGTAGAGTGTATCACCTGCTTCTAACTGATCTGCTCCTGTTTGTAGGCTTTTAAACGCAGCTTTTTCACTTAAGCCATCGTTACTATCATTACCTGTCTCAGCAGAAACATAGTACGTTTTACCCATTTTTTAATACTCCTAAGCTGTGTAAGAGGATATGGTAGTGTCCCTTCTGTAAAAACCCTGAAGTTAAGTTTTATCCGTCACGTCCATAAATTGAGTTCAGGTTCAGTGTAAATTTTTGTCAAGTATTCTTAATTGGATAAAATAGTTACATTTTTCCAGACAAAAACTATTCATTTCGCTAGGTTTATAGCCGATTACATCGTACCTGCATCTGTGTGCAGTAGCGATCGCAACCTTATTACACCCCTAAACCACTATCTTCTGTGGTTATCGAAATGAATTTTTGTCGAAACTTGGTAGACTTTACACCTTTAACTTCAGGTAACTGTAACTAAAGCTGAAAATTTAATTGAGGTAACTCAAACTGATGTAACAGAGCATAAAATATTACATTTGCAATTAAGCAACTCAACCTGGTAGATGCTCAAATTCCAGCTGAGATTGCAAATAATATTCAAATATTTGAATCTCTAGAGAATATTACACTGACATTTGACTTATTTTCAAGCTATTTGTTAATTTCTTAAGCTGCATAGTGAATCCATAAAGTCAGGAACACAAACTAAATAAAACACACAACCTAACTTTCTTGCCTTTTTGAACTCGTACAGAAGTGAGAAGCTTAGGTTATATAAATTAACTGCATGTTATTGCATTCCATAATCCTAAATGTTTATGTCTTAGGTCTTGATTGATTTAACAACCCCTATAAGCTATCTTGCTTAAGATAGAATATAAGTAAGTTCGTATATGTATTTAGGTATAAATTCTTCTCAGAGGTTACATGTATTAAAAAAAACTCAAATGATGTCAATATATTTGAGATAGAAATTTAGCTAAACATCTTGTTCATATCAAGATTGAAATACATTCTTGCTTATTTCATTTTACACATCATAATTATTTGACTTATTCATGTCAAAACATACTCTAATCTAATTCGATTTGAGCAGGAGCTTGTCGTAAGAGAGCATATATCATATCTACTGTTAGTTTAAGTTATCGCTTACTAGGATGTTCGTCATAATTTCCATCCGCGATCTTATAGGCATGAATATATCTAGAGACATAAATGATACTGTTTTTAAATCATATAGTTATAATTTAAGTCCGCGATTTTGTAAGCATGAATATACCTAGAGGCATAAATTGTACTGGTTTTAAATAATTCTGTACAAAGTCTTTATTTTTTGGTATACATATGCTGTATACTCCAATATGGAAAACAACAACCATAGAAATTAATGAATTATGGGATCACTAGATGCTTAAAAAGTAATGTAAATTACATTTGCTAATGTAATTATAAAAACTTAAGGAAGTGAAATAGAAATTATATTGCTTTGTAAATATTTGGATAGCATTGAGAAATAATTCTAGTAAACCTGTTTGATGAGGACTGCAATATTACATATATAATAACTGAATCTAAGTATCAATTGCTACCTAAGATTTTTACTTATTGAGGATCACAAGTCATGCCTAACTAAAAAATTTATTGGTTGAGCAACGTACCGACAAAAGTATGTTCATTATAATTTCTGACTATTGAAATTGATTGTGAGATTTTTAGTTGGATAATCTTCTGGAATTATTACGATTGTCATTCCTAGAAGGAAGAGTAAGAAGAATATAGAATAAATGATTTTGAATTCATGGAGTAGGGCTTCGATGGTCAAGCAAGATCTCAGTCCTTCCAAGACAGCCATCTTTCTAGATTTAGATGTTGATAAATCGAAGGATGGTCGAATTGCCAGAGAAGTTGTAACTAAAATTTAATTACCCTGCATAAGCTTCCTGTTGTCTAGCGATCGCGTATATTTTTTGATGGAATTTGAGGGCTGAAGAAATAATTATTATGTGTCTATCTTGTGTAATTGAAAATCATCCTTTGCAGAATCTTTATAAAAAAATGAATAAAAAATTGGTTAACTAAAGTAAATTTAAACTAAATAATTAACTTCAAAGTAGAGATGAACTTAGATGGTCTAATTTAGATCTCAGTTCATCTAGCGCAAACTTCTTGCTCTACTGTACATTTACCCAACAAGGGAGGTCAAAGTGCAAAGAAGATGTGATCGAAATCGCAAACGCTCAAAACGACGGGCTATCTATTGTCCAATTCATGGATGCTATCTAGATAGTGTAAGTCAGAAGTATCCATTGTTTGCTGATCGCCCAGGACAACTCCAGCAGAGGGGAATAGGACGACAAACAGCACTGTTTTTAGTAGCAAAGAAAACCGCAGTACCTTTGGAAGGAGAATGGTTAGAAGCATTCTGGTGTGATCAATGTCAAGAAAAAAGGTGGTATCACGTCAAAAAGCGCGATCGCATCTATGAAGTATCTATTGCAGCTCCAGAACTTTGGCAGCAAGCAATGGGAGTAATTTACCCTGAAGGAAATCCTTCTGTAGGAGAATTCACTCGCAGACATGCAAGAATGGTTGGTTGTAAAAGCAGCAAGGATTTCGGATTCATTAGTTAGTACCAATTATTTTGAACCTGTACAGAATTGAATTTTAATAATATATGCAGCTTTTTTATAGATAATTGGTATTGACTAGCAGATTTTTAATTGTAATTTATGATTAATAAGGCCAATATCTGCCATGAAAGAATCTGAATATCAACTTGAAGAGATAGATGTTCAAAAATACTTGCTTGTTCTACAACGACGTTGGATGACCGCAGTAGGAGTATTTGGAGCAGTTGTCACCCTTGCATTGTTGTACGCATTTTCATTAAAACCTACATATACAGCACAAGCGAGTCTGTTAATTAAGACAAATCGAGCATCTTCACTAACAGGATTGGGAGAAGACATAGGAAGACTAGAATCCTTAGTGCGTGAGAACAGTCCTGTAGACACGCAGGCGAAAATTGTTATATCTGTTCCTGTAATTCAGGAAACCATCACATCCCTTAGCCTCAAAAATGATGAAGGTGAACCTCTAACAGTTGAGGAACTTTTGGAAAATTTGAAGGTAGAGGGTGTCAAAGGCACAGATGTCCTAGAAATATCTTATACAAATGAAAATCCTCAATTAGCTGCAAAAGTAATCAACAAGGTAGTTGATACTTATATTAAGCAAAACATACAAGCCAATAGAGAAGAAGCAACCTCAGCAGGCAGATTTATATTGCAGCAATTACCTAAAACTGAGGAAGCTGTCCAAAAAGCAGAGTTAGCCTTACGTAGATTCAAAGAGAAAAATAAGGTAATCGTTCTGCAAGAAGAAGCAACAGCAGCCGTTAACACCATTTCAAAATTAGAAGATGAAATTGCCCAAGCGCAAGCTCAACTTGTTGATGCTAATGCTCGTCTGGAAAAATTACAAAATCAGGCTAGGGTGAACTCACAAGAAGCTGTATCAGCAGTTGATTTAAGTCAAGTAGCTGGAACTCAGCAAGTACTAAAAGAACTCCAAGAAGCACAAACCGAGTTGACGGTAGCGCGAACCCGTTATCTACCTGGACATCCCACAGTCTCTAATTTAGAAGAAAAAGTTTCTGCTCTCAAGAACTTACTACAACAGCGAGTCGAGCAAGTAGGTGGTAATAACCCACAAATTTCCACAGCAAATTTACAGATGGGAGAGGTACGACAAAAGCTAATTGAAGATTTAGCAAACACAGATAAAGAACGTGCAGGTTTGGAGAAAAGACTTGCTGATCTAAGAAATACATGGTCGCTGTATAAACAGCGAGCCAATATTATGCCTCGATTAGAACAAACCCAACGGGAACTAGAGCGAAAGCTAAAAGCCGCGCAAACAACTTACGAAACACTTTTGACGAGATTACAAGAAATTAACGTAGCCGAAAACCAAAATATTGGTAATGCTCGAATCATTTCCCCTGCATTAGTACCAGATGAGCCAAGTGGTACGAGAAAAGCTCTAATTGTTTTGGGTGGAGGAGTTTTAGGTATACTGCTGGGAATAATTGCTGCTCTGACTTCTGATTTAATAGACCGATCTATTAAGACTGTTAGAGAAGCTAGAGAACTTTTCCAGTATACATTGCTAGGAGTCATTCCTAGTGTCAGTAGAAGTGATAAAAGCAGCTATTCGGTAGAAGGATTAGATAGACCAGTTCCCAGAGTAGTTGGTAGAGATATCCCCCATTTCCCTGTTGGTGATGCATACCAAATGCTGCAAGCAAACTTGAAATTTCTTTCAGATAAGCAGCTAAAAGCAATTACAGTTACTAGTTCCATACCTAAAGAAGGAAAATCAGAGGTTTCTGCAAACTTAGCTGTAGCAATGGCTGAAGTTGAGCGTCGAGTGCTGTTAGTAGATGCTGATATGCGTCATCCCATCCAGCATCATATTTGGCAACTAAGCAATAAGAAGGGCTTAAGTAATATCATTGTTGATCAAGTTCCCCTAGAGAGTGTAGTCCACGAAGTAATGCCTAATTTACACGTTCTCACCTCTGGGGTCATACCTCCTAATCCAGTAGCTCTACTAGATTCTGATCGTATGGCAACCTTAGTTGCTAACTTTACCAAAGATTATGATTGTGTAATTTTTGATGCTCCACCTTTAGCGGGAACAGCAGATGCAGCAGTTCTGGGTAAATTAGCTGACGGTATTTTGTTAGTTGTGCGTCCAGAAGTGGTTGACTTTGCAAGTGCTAGTGCAGCTAAAGAGTTTTTAACTCAATCGGGTCAAAAAGTACTAGGTATGGTAATTAACGCTGTCAGTGTAAAACGCGAACGTGACAGCTATTTCTACTATGGCAAAAATTCAGTGGAGTCAACTAGTGTGTCTAAAAAATCTATTTTGGTGAAAAATCGTTGAGCAAAAATTTGATGAGAAGTGCGATCGCTTTTGAGGTAGTTGCTTACGGTATTAGAAAAGCATAATAATGCTCAAAAAAATAAAAAGAATTACTCATAAACTCAGTCCTAACCTACAAAAGATTATTAGTAATACAGGTTGGCTGTTAGCTGATAGAGTTTTGCGAATGGGTACAGGACTATTAGTAGGAGTTTGGGTAGCTCGCTACCTTGGACCAGAAAATTTTGGTATTTTCAATTATGCGATCGCTTTTACTGCCATATTCAACACAGTTGCGAATCTGGGACTTGATAGCATTGTTGTTCGTAACATTGTCCGTCAACCCAACAATAAAGATGAAATCTTAGGTACAGCCTTCTTGATGAAGGTCTTAGCCCAAGTTGTGATCATAGTTCTCTCAGTTGCAGCAATTATCATTATCCGTCCCGGTGAGATTCTTACCCACCAGTTGGTTGGAATCTTGACTGTGGGAATGTTTTTTGAATCTTATTACGTAATTGATTATTGGTTCCAATCCCAAGTTCAGTCCAAATATACAGTTTGGTTTAAAAATATAGGTTTGGTCTTAGCTAGTTGTATGCGGGTTGTATTAATCCAAATACAAGCTCCATTAATTCTTTTTGCTTGGGCTTATTCTGCTGAAACTGCTCTGAGTGCTTTGGGAATTGTAGTGGCGTACAAGATTAAAGGTTATTTTATACAAGCATGGAGTTTTAGCTGGAAGTGTGCAATAGAGTTACTTAAAGATAGTTGGACACTCATTCTTACAAGTTTTGTCATCATGATTTATATGCGAACTGATCAGTTAATGCTAGGCCAGATGATTGGTGACAAATCAGTGGGAATATACTCGGCAGCAATCAAGATATCAGAAATTTGGTATTTCATACCAACTTCCATAACAAGTTCAGTTTTTCCATCCATTTTGAAAGCCAAACAAGTAAGTCAACACCTGTACTATGAACAGATACAGAAAGTTTTAGATTTACTCACAATCGTGTCTTTTGCAGTTGGTATAACCATTTCCTTATCATCATATCAAATTATCAATTTGATGTATGGCAAAGAATATGCAGAAGCAGGTACCATACTTATAATCCATATTTGGACTGGATTATTCGTCTCATTAGGCTTGGTATGTGGTCTATGGACAACAGCAGAGAATTTAATGCAGTTTACATTTATAGCAACTGCCAATGGTGCAATCATAAATGTCATTTTGAATTACTTTTTAATTAAGAATTATGGAGGTACAGGAGCAGCAATTTCTTCACTAATTGCTCAATGTGTTGCTTCATATTTATCTTATATATTTTTGCCACGAACTAGAAAGATTTTCGTTATGCAAACTAAAGCAATTTTATTACCAGGTTTATTAAATAGATTATTTAAATACGGCAAAACTATGGCTAACCAAGAATCATAATTTATGAAAAACGTAAGTAAATAACTACATGAATTATATATAGCTTATAGTCATTTACACCTAAAAATTATTACGTAACTTTTCATGTTTGAATTTAGCTTGCAAACCCCAGTAGCTTTTATTATCTTCAAGCGACCCCACACAACAGAGCTTGTTTTTGAAGCAATTCGTCAAGCCAAACCAGCAAAACTTTTTGTCATCGCAGATGGTCCCCGACACGATCGCGCTGATGAGCCAGAAAAGTGTGAAGCTACTCGTGCAATTATTAATCGCGTTGACTGGGATTGTGATGTTCTTACCAACTACTCAGATGTTAATTTAGGGTGTGCAAAACGCGTTTCTAGTGGTCTGGATTGGGTCTTCAATAATGTTGAAGAAGCGATTATTTTAGAAGATGATTGTGTACCTCATCCGACATTTTTTCGTTTTTGTGAAGAATTACTAGAGAAATATAGGTACGATACCCGTATATCTTCAATTTCTGGACAAAATGTTCAATTTGGACGCAAACGGACTAATTACAGTTATTACTTTTCTATCTACAACCACTGCTGGGGTTGGGCAAGCTGGAGACGTGCTTGGCAATATTATGATTTATACATGAAGCTTTGGCCCGAAATTAAAGCTGGAGGTTTTCTCAATAATATCCTTATGGATTCTAGGTATGTTGAATATTGGAGCAAGATATTTGAGTCTGTTTACAACAATCCTCTTAGCATTACTTGGGATTATCAATGGACGTTTGCTTGTTGGGTACAGAGTAGCTTAGGTATTATCTCAAATGGAAACTTAATTTCTAATATAGGCTTCGGTTCGGATTCTACTCATTTCATTGGAAATCAAGAAAATCCCTACAACAATATGGCTACAGAGGAAATTAAATTTCCTTTAAAACACCCACCTTTTACTTTTAAAGACGTGCAAGCAGATACTTTTACACAAAAGACTTTATTTAGAGAAGATCCACTGCAATCTCTTAAACTCAGTATCAAAAAGATACTTAATAAAAGTTGATACTTTAACATTAATTAAATTTTCTAAAGAAGAATTTGCTCACATGAAGATTTTGCTCCTTAGTACTCAAGATATGTTAGGTGGTGCAGCTCGTGCTTCATATCGTTTGCACAAGGGGTTACAAAATATTGGTATCAACTCACAAATGCTAGTACAAGAAAAAAATAGTGATGATAAAACAGTATTAGCACCAAGAATTAGGATGTTTCAAGGCATAGCACGTTCAAAATTGACATTTGATGCTTTGCCATTAAAGTTTTATCGTCAACGAAGTGAAAATATATTTTCTCTTCAATGGTTACCAGATAGAGTAATTCCCAAAATTGCTGCTATTAATCCAGATATTATTAATTTACACTGGATTAGTGGAGCATTTGTGCATATAGAAACACTTGCCAAGGTGAAACGACCTTTACTTTGGACACTTCATGATATGTGGGCATTTACTGGAGGATGTCACTACAGTGGAGATTGCGATCGCTACACTCAATCTTGTGGAACTTGTCCTCAGCTTGGTAGCAAAAAGGACTGGGATTTGTCTCGTTGGGTATGGAAACGCAAAATTAGTGCTTGGAAAAAACTTAACCTCACAATAGTTACACCTAGCTCTTGGTTAGCTAAATGTGCCAGAGCTAGTTCCCTTTTTCAAGATTTACGCATTGAAGTCATTCCTAATGGAGTGGATATTCAAACATATCGGCCTATTGAGCGTCGCGTCGCCAGAAAACTACTAAACTTACCAGAAGATAAGCAACTTGTTTTGTTCGGTTCACTACGAGCAACCAGTGACAACAGAAAAGGATTTCATCTGTTACAACCTGCTTTGCAAGAGTTAAGCAAATCTGGTTGGAAAGACAGGTTAGAAGTAGTCATTTTTGGAGCATCTCAACCTGAAGATCCGCCTGATTTTGGTTTTCAGGCTCACTACGTCGGTACACTTAATGATGATTTGTCATTAAGTGTAGTATATTCAGCAGCAGATGTATTTGTTTTACCTTCAATTGAAGAAAATTTGGCTAACACAGTCATGGAAGCGATCGCTTGTGGAACACCTTGTGTCGCATTTAACATTGGTGGTATGCCAGATATGATTGACCATCAGAAAAATGGTTACTTAGCTCAAGCTTATAGAATAGAAGACTTGGCTCAAGGTATAAACTGGGTACTAGAAAATCAGGAAAGGCATCATAAACTTTCATATTATGCTCGTGAAAAGGCAGTACAAGAATTTACCTTAGAAATTCAAGCAAGTCACTACAGTTCTCTTTTTCAAGAGTTATGTTGATATTTTCATAAACATTCTTAAAATATTATGCTATTTAAAATCATAAGCTCCTGACTATAACAAATGACAAAAATATCGCTTATAGCTTTGAGAAAAAAGCTAGAGATTATCACTACAATTGCTTTACTTTTGCTGACTGAGTATTTCCCTTTCCCATCCCTAATATTAAATCTCGTCAGCATAATAATCTATTTATTTTTATTTTTTGTCATTTTTGGACGGGGAAAAAGATTTCTTTATGTTGTGACACGAGATATATCTTTACTTTTATTGTTCAGTTTAGCGATCGCCTCACTTTTTTGGTCTAACAATCCAGAAATTACTGCTTCTCAATTGAGATTTTTGTTCCGATCAAGTCTCTTAGGAGTGTACCTTGCTATGCAATACAGTCCTAGAGAACAGATGAGCTTGCTGTCTTGGACAGCTGGTATATCAATAATTCTATCTTTAGGTAGTATTTTTTTATTTCCAACGTTTGGTACTGCTTTAGTTGAGGGTCAATTATCTTGGGTAGGTATCTACTCACACAAGCAGATATTTGGTCGTCAATTGGGACTTTTTGCATTAATATTTGTAGTAGGATATTTAGATAAAAGAAGTAATAATCTCTCCGTTATTATTGGCTTTCTAGTAGTGTTGCTACTTGCATTAAATTCTAACAGTAAAACTGCATGGCTAATGATAATATTTTCGTTACTTATTGTTTTTTTATACAAAATAAATAAGCAACGTAGGATTAGGCTATTAATGTTTTTGTTTTTTTCATTATTAGCTATTGTCACTGTATTTCTCGTAACTGCTAATTTAAAGTTTATAGTAGTTGATTTATTAGGGAAAAATCTTGAATTTAACGGTCGCATTCCTATTTGGAATCTTTCTATTGAAAGAGGATTAGAGCAACCATGGCTGGGCTATGGTTATGCAGGTTTTTGGGGTTCATCAGTTGCTGATTATGTCATAAAAAATAGCTGGGCAGCCACAGATGAGGCATTCTCCCGTAGCGCTACCTCATTCCATGCTCACAATGGTTATATAGATATTTTTCTTCAACTTGGTTTCATTGGTTTACTAATATTTTCCGTTAATTTATTTATTACTCTAAAAAGAGTAATAATATTATTTATTTACACTAGATCCATAGAATATGCTTGGATGATGCAATTTATTGCACTTTTTTGTCTTCTGAATTTTAGTGACAGTTGTATTTTATTAGTAAATACATTTTGGGTTGTATATGTGTCCATAGCATTTTCATCTGCAATTGAATTTAAAAGAAAATTTTCGCCTCCCCATCGCTTAACTACATAGCTTGAAGAATGGTGTGAGGGTGTAGGAGGAGTTATCTTTTTCATTTTCAATCGATAAAAATAGAGAAATCTATTTCATAGAAGTTACAGTTGCTCTGAGTTGTTGTAAGTTTCATAAATTTTATGCAGGTTCAAAATACAGTCACCAATCATAGCCAAAAAGCCGTGAGTAAAACCTTGCGTCTCGCTGTAATTATGACTTGTCACAATCGTTTAGCGAAGACTTTAGGTTGTTTAGAGGCTTTGTACAAGCAAGAATTGTCATCAAATCTTGAGATACAAGTTTACTTAGTAGATGATGGCAGTACTGATGGTACAGGAGAAGTAGTACGTAGTAATTACCCTGCGGTAAATGTTCTCTTGGGAAGTGGAGAACTGTTTTGGAATGGAGGGATGAGATTAGCTTTTGCTGAGGCTATCAAGTACGATTATGACTACTATCTCTGGCTCAATGATGACACTATTCTTTATCCAGAAGCTATAAATAATTTGTTGACATCTTCCCATACTTTAACTAAGCAAGGTTATGTGAAAACAGTTGTGGTAGGGTCAACTCAAGATGCAAAAACTGGTTTACTCTCCTATGGAGGTATGATTGCCAGTAGTTGGTGGCATCCTCTGAAGTTTAATTTAATCAAACCAGATAATAATCAAGTAAAACCCTGTTCAACTATTAATGGTAACTGTGTCCTCTTATCCAGAGAGGTCGTTCAAGCAGTAGGAAATCTTGACCCAGCCTTTCGTCATAGCACCGGAGATTTTGATTACGGGCTACGAGTTCACAAACAGGGTGGTTCAGTTTGGCTAGCACCAAGATACGTAGGGACCTGTGAATATAATCCCTTAAGACATCAAGCTTGGGATGAACCAAATTTAACTTTGCGTCAGCGATGGGAAAAAATTAACCAGCCTAGAGGACTACCAATTAGAGAATGGAAAGTATTTGCCCGTAGACATGCAGGTTCATTCTGGATCTTCTACTGGCTACTTCCTTATGCAAGATTGGTTTTAAAGTCAGTGTTATCTCAGAAACTAGTAGCTTGAATTCTAGAGTCAAATGAAAACTTAGCAAGCAAAGTTCCAGTTTTAGCATCAAAAAAGCAACAAATAATGAAGAAAATAGATAAACCTCGTATAGCTTTGCTTCTTCCAACTGTAGAGCTAGGTGCTTACTGGCAACCAGTTTTGGAGGAATTGACAAACTTATCTGATCAAACTATTCTCTACACGGGTCGTCCTTGGCCTGGTTTTGATTTACAGGCTGGGAATAATTATACCGTTAAGGTAGTCGGAAAAACGATGCGACTAACAGCGAATAAGGAAAAAACCGACTATAGCGGTGGTTTTATGTACCTATCTCCAGATATTATCCGTTATTTATTCCAATTTAAACCTCATGTAGTTTTTACGAGCGGGTTCTCTGCTTGGACGGTATTAGCATTGCTTTTCAAACCTTTCGGTAAATGGCGACTTGTTCTTGCTTGGGAGGGTAGTTCACCAAACGTAGACTTTCGACATTCAAAAGTCCGTTCATTCCTCAGAAGCATGATGGCTTGGTTTGCAGATGCATTAATTACAAATAGTCATGGTGGAGAGGAATATCTGATCCAATTTTTAGGAGTCCAGAAAGATAAAGTCCGAAGAAGACCGTACATGGTACCGGATGTAAAAACTTTATTGCAAATACCTAAAAGTTTTGATGCTAAAAACATTGTTCGACAGCAACAACATCCAGTTTTTTTATACGTAGGGCGGATAGAGCAACGAAAAGGACTCTATAGTCTGCTTCAAGCATGTGCTATTCTCAAGAAACAAAATTATTGTAACTACACTTTGCTAGTTGTAGGTAGAGGACCGCAAAAGCAAGAGCTTGAGAGTTTTTGTACCCGTGAGAATATACAAGATTGCGTGAACTGGGTAGGTTGGGTTGACTATAGCAGTCTAGGAGTATATTTTCAGAATGCCGACATTTTTATTTTTCCGACCTTAGAAGACACTTGGGGAATGGTTGTGTTAGAAGCAATGGCTTTTAGTAAGCCTATCCTTTGTTCGAAATGGGCAGGAGCATCTGAGATGGTTATTGACGGGAAAAACGGTTATATTTTTGACCCCCATAATCCAGAGACTCTTGCTGAAGTAATGAAGCACTTTATAGATAATCCAAATCTTATTTCTTCAATGGGACAAAATTCGCAACAATTAATATCTCAGCATACTCCTGTAGCAGCAGCCAATTTCTTTGCACAGACAGCTTCTTTTGTTCTACAAAAATAGCTGTAACAAGTAAACATAACTTACTTGATAATTAAAATTTTTCATAGGATAAACCTAATATTAAGGTAAAAATGAGCGTAGCAATCATTACAGGTTCGGCTGGTTTAATTGGTTCAGAAGCAGTCAGATACTTTGCCAATCTTGGACTACATATTGTCGGTATTGACAATGACATGCGTAAATACTTCTTTGGAGAAGATGCTTCAACGGAGTGGAATCGCAAGCGTTTAGAATCAGAATTCAAGGAATATGAACACTACAACGTGGATATACGAGACTGCCCTAAAATAGCAGATATTTTTAAACATTTTGGCAAAAACATATCATTAATTATTCATACGGCTGCCCAACCTTCCCACGACTGGGCAGCTAGTGATCCATTCTCGGATTTTTCCGTGAATGCTAATGGTACACTCAACATGTTGCAGGCAACTCGTGAGTATTGTCCAGAAGCTGTATTTATTTTTACGTCTACCAATAAAGTCTATGGAGATTTACCGAATTACTTACCCTTAGTGGAGCAAGAAAAGCGATGGGAAATTGAAGCATCTCATAAATACTATCCGGGCATTTCCGAAGATATGAGCATCGATCAAAGTAAGCATTCCTTGTTTGGAGCTTCCAAAGTTGCAGCAGATGTTCTTGTCCAGGAATATGGTCGCTACTTTGATATGAAAACCGTGTCTTTTCGAGGGGGATGTCTAACTGGACCCAATCATTCAGGAACCCAACTGCACGGATTTTTGGCTTATCTGATGAAATGTGCGATTACTAGCAAGCCATATACCATATTTGGTTACAAAGGTAAACAGGTACGTGACAATATTCATTCATCTGATTTGATTTCTGCATTCTATGAATTTTATAAAAACCCTAGTGTGGGTGCAGTCTACAACATTGGAGGTGGTCGTGAAAGCAATTGTTCAATGCTAGAAGCTATCGATATTTGCCAAGAAATTACGCTTAAGGAGATGAACTATTCATACTCCGACAATAATCGGATCGGAGACCATATTTGGTATATCAGTGATCTATCAAAATTTAAAGCACATTACCCAGATTGGTCTATTAAATATGATGTGACGCAAATTCTGCGTGAAATTTACGAATATAACGTCGAAAGGTGGATATAAGTAATGATTGATGAGGGCAAATACCCCATTTTAGGTGTGAATGTACACGCTGTAGACTATGAATTTGCGGTTGCAAAAATTGTGTCAGCAGCCGAAAAAAAACACTCTTGTTCTGTGAGTGCTTTAGCAGTTCATGGAGTAATGACTGGTTTTTTAGATCCAGTACATGCGAGACGTTTGAATGGAATGGATCTGATTGTGCCAGATGGTCAACCTGTGCGCTGGGCTTTGTGGTGGTTATATCAAAAGAAATTGCCTGACCGCGTCTATGGTCCCAATCTCACATTGCGCGTTGCTCAAGCGTTTGCCGAACATGGATTATCAATTTATCTATACGGAAGTAAGACAGAAACATTGAGCAGATTTGCACAAAATCTGAAGCAATCTTTTCCTGATCTAATTATCGCTGGTATGGAACCTTCCAAATTCCGCAGACTAAGTGAAGGAGAGCGTATAGAACTAGCAGATCGCATTAAAGCTTCTGATGCAAACGCTGTTTTTCTGGGTTTAGGTTGTCCGAGACAAGAAGTCTGGGCTTTTGAATACCGCAATCTTTTAAATATTCCAATTCTAGCAGTTGGTGCGGCTTTTGATTTTCATGCAGGTACCTTACCGCAAGCGCCGCAAGTTCTACAAGATTTAGGTTTAGAGTGGTTCTATCGCTTGGTTCAAGAACCTAAACGTTTATGGCGGCGCTATGTTTTGCTCAATCCTCTATATGTGTGGAATGTATTTCTACAGTATGTAGGCTTGAGAAAGTTTATCCCAGCAAGACCAGATGGTAGTGAAAAGATAGAATCATATGGATGATTTGATGACCCTAGATAGAACATTTCTAAATAGAATTTGAATATCAATAAACTTCCTAAACATTTAGAGATGTTACGTTACATATTTAATGTGTTTTTAAATATCCACATTCTGTATCTGTGAGTTTATCTTTACTATGATCAAAAAACGGAAACTCTTTAGACGGCGAAACTTTATACTAGGTCTGGGAGCTTTGGCAACCACTGTCTACTTTGCGGATAACAGATTTAGAAACAACAATCAACTTCAAGCTCGATCTAATCCCAGCAGAAATTTCTCTGTCAGAGGTAAAGCTTCCTTACGCGATCGCGCCGCAGCTAAAGGGTTAATCTATGGAGCATTTTCGGAAGGTGGTTACAATAAATTGTTGCAAACTCCAAAA
The DNA here is from genome assembly GCF_059505505.1 of Pelatocladus sp. NCBI lineage: Bacteria > Bacillati > Cyanobacteriota > Cyanophyceae > Nostocales > Hapalosiphonaceae > Pelatocladus > Pelatocladus sp. Next base: position 16,555 of record NZ_JCACKS010000215.1, read on the forward strand.
CTGCGGTCTGCTTTGATTCAGGAGTGCGGGCTTATAGTAGGAGGGTTTTATTGGGGTTTGACTCAGCCTAGTGCCAGTACTTTCAATTTTACTGAAAATGACTCTTTTGCCAAATTTGCCTCTGATCATGGGATGCTTTTTCGCGGGCATCCTTTAGTTTGGCATGACGTAATACCTAATTGGTTAATTAATAAGTTCAAAGATCCTAGAACTAACTCTAAAGAAATTGAGAATATCTTAATTAACCATGTGTCAACGATTGTTAAACGTTATGCTGGACGAATTCATTCTTGGGATGTAGTCAATGAAGCAACCAAACCAGATGATAAATGCTCTGACGGCTTGCGAAACTCTCCTTGGTTAAAGTTTCTTGGTCCAGATTACATAGAGCTTGCTTTTAGGATTGCTGCTGAAAAAGATCCAAAAGCCTTGCTCGTCTACAACGATACTGGACTAGAATATGACATTCCCGAACATGAGGCAAGAAGAAGTGCTATTCTGAAACTGCTAGAGCGCTTGAAGTCCAGAGGAACGCCAATTCATGCTTTTGGTATTCAATCACATCTATGGGGTCACGAAACTCGTTTTAATCCGAAAAAACTACGGAACTTTTTAGCCGATGTTGCTAGCCTCGGTTTAAAAATTCTGGTTACTGAACTAGATGTCACAGATGAAAATTTGCCAAAAGACTTAAAGATTCGCGATCGCATGATTGCTGCTGCATATGAAGACTATCTTTCAGTGGTACTAGATGAAAAAGCTGTCATAGCAGTTATAACTTGGGGATTAAGCGATCGCTATACCTGGCTTACAAATTTTGCTCCTCGACCAGATAAATTACCAGTACGTCCTTTGCCACTGGATTCAAATTTGCAACGCAAGTTGGCGTGGAATGCAATAGCAAGAGCATTTGACAATGCACCAAAACGTTAAATGAGGGATAAAAATGATTAAATCTTTTAAACAATTAAAAAACACAAAAAAGTATTTTTACACTTAAAAAGCAAGCTGAAAATTATTAAAATATTTATAAATTTTAGTAAAATATATATAAAAGACTTACCTAATGCGTCGGTCAAGCATTTGCCCTTGACAAAATTCACTATTTATGAATATTTAATTTTTTAGAGAAGCAGACAGACTACAAAAGCCGTAATCTGGTTGAGTGAAACTGCGATCGCCTTGGACGCAAATTGTGTCTATATTGTCAATCATCATTTATTGATAGACACTCTAGCAGTTCTTAATAATCTGGCAAATATATTGATTTCAAATTAGTATCTTAACCTTGCTCTGAAGGCAAAAATATTTGTTTGAGCGCTGTGCAAAGCCAGATTAGACAGCTTTGCAAATATAGATATTAAGACAAGTTATAGTGAGGAGAAATAGCAGTTATGACTACAAAATATCTACCAATAGTTAGCTTTAAACCAGATTTACGTTGTGCAAAGGGTACGAGAATACAAAGAGGATTAGCTCTTAGGTTTTTCCGAGTATTAACACTTGTATCTCTAGATGCGTTGGCTCTAATCTTAGCATGGAGTTTAGCCATACTGTATGGAACTCCATTAGATTCTCCTTGGACACAAAAAGCTCCTTTTATAATATTAACTCTGGCTTTAGAAATAGGCATAATTTCCACAAAAGGTCTATACAAAGCCGGTATTCAACGTCGCAACTATCCTGGAATCATTAAAGCCGTATCTCTATCACAGGTATTACTTTTATTCATTGCTTTTCTTTACGAACCAAATCACTACGTTTCCCGCTCAACTTTTTTGATTTTTTGGTTATCATCTCTGCTATTTATTTGTATTGGTCGCTATTTATTTGACGTGGGTACTAAATTATTACGTAGAAAAGGAGCAATTCGTCATCCCATCTTTTTAATTACAGAAATAGAAGACAAAGAAAATCATACCAGAATTATAGAAAAAGAAAATTGCTATATAATCCAAGGTATTGCTGACTCTAGATGCTTGGATTTATGTAATCGAGAATCAACTTTTGAATATCTTCGTCAGCAGGGAATAGTAGAAGCATTTGTTTCTTGGAGTGCAATTAAAAATCGTCTATACGTTTGCTGGAATTTCCATACAGCTGGTATTACTTTGCGAATCCTACCAACAGACAGCGAAATTCGTCCTGCTAAATCTACTTTTTTGATGATTGGTGAAGTTCCTTGTATGACAATTCCAGCACCAATTATTGCAGGTAGTGATTTTTGGATAAAGCGGTGTTTCGACCTTTGTTGTTCTGTAATTTTACTAGTACTGCTCTTTCCGGTTTATTTATCAATTGCAATATTAATTAAGTTGGATTCTCCTGGTCCAGTCTTCTTTAGACAAGAACGCATTGGTTTACATAGTCGGAAATTTAAAATTTGGAAATTTCGCACTATGGTTACTAATGCAGAGAAGCTACAAGCAAATTTAGAAGCAAAGAATGAAATAAAAGATGGCGTTCTCTTCAAAATGAAAGATGACCCACGCATTACTCAGGTTGGTAAATTCTTGCGCCGTTATAGTTTAGATGAGTTACCACAGCTGTTTAATGTTTTTCTCGGAGAAATGAGTCTTGTTGGACCTCGTCCTCTACCCATTAGAGATGTAGAAAAGTTCCAAACAAAACACTTTATCCGACAAGAAGTTCTTCCTGGTATAACTGGGTTATGGCAGGTTTCTGGGCGTTCCGATATAGAGAAATTTGAAGATGCCGTAAAATTAGACTTAACTTACATTGAAAATTGGTCACTTTGGCTTGATTTAAAGATTTTACTACAAACTGTAAAGGTTGTTATGCAAAAAACAGGTGCGTACTGAAAACTTCACGCATCCGTATAAGTTAATTTTTACGGAATTATAGAACTACATTTTGTCCTGTTCTCAACCAAAAACATCTCAAGATAGCATTCTGACGTTAAACGAGCGTTCTCTTATCATGCGATCGCCTTAGATGCAAATCATGTCTATATTGTCAAGTCAACCATTCTTTCATGGGTCTTTTGCTCTCATAGTGAACACAGCAAAGCATCTCAGTACATGGTTGAAACCTTGATTTTCGTTGAAGTTGACCGAAGTCAGAACAGTAAAATTATACCTTTCGGGACTTTTACAACATCTCGGGGCTTTTAAAACATCCTCTAAGATAATATAAGATTATTCATGCTCGCTCACTGAGTATGATCTGAAAGAAAGCATTCTGTAATTTTATTAAGAGGCTTGCTTAACATAACTATAAAACACAAATATTAATGAAAAATCGTAATAATTTTCAGAGGAACTATATTATAGATACGGTTTCCACCTTACGCTCTCAGCTTAAATATCAATTGAAAGTCAATCTTTTATCACAACCTTTCGCAAGAGGAGTTATACAACTCTGCATTGACAATGTTGATAGATATTTTGGTAATGACAAAGAGATAAAAATTTATAAGTTAGTTAATCAAGAAAAGATTTCTATTCAAGAGGCTAAATTTATAGAAGGTGATTTTTTAAGAGTTATTACTCCTTTTCAAGATGAAATTGAAGCAGTAGTAATAGACACTAGTAAAAACGGATTTTGTTTTTGTAACAATCACATATTTGATGAGAATCTAAATGTAATATATGAGAAAGATATCCATTTTTATGAACTCCCGATATATGGATGTGAATTGTCTGCAAATTTTACTAAGCTACAGGGAACGGTCGCATATTTATCAAATGCAACTCCTAAAAATTATGGACACTGGTTTATATACACTCTACCTATGCTTGAGGTGTATTGGAGGTTTATTGATAAACAAGAAATTGATTATTACTATGTGGGTGAAATCACAAATTTCAAAATAGAAACCCTAGCAGCACTTGGTATAAATAAAGAAAAAATAGTTGATTTTCCCTGTAAGGCTGATAGAGCAATAACTTGTGTAATTAACAGAAAAGTACAAAACGGTGGTCATCAATATCCAACTAGTTTAGCCTATTGGTTAGCAAGAAATATCTTTTTACCTAAAAAAAATTATTCAAATAATAAATATCCAAAACGTTTATATGTAAAACGTGGTCAGGTAGATCATCGGGAAGTAATCAATGATCATGAAGTTATAGAATACCTAGAAAGTATAGGCTTTGAAGCATTGACCATGGATGGTAGAACAACAAAGGAAGAGGCGGAAATTTTTTACAGTGCGGACGTTATAATTTCGGTCTGTGGTTCTGCTTTAACAAATCTGCTATTTATTAGAGAAGGTATAACAGTTATTGAAATTTTTCCTTTTGGTTATTTAGATGGACATTTCTATGCTTTAGCAAATTATTCTCAGGCTAACTACTTTTACATAATAGGTGAGAAAATCGCACACAATTCTACGATTCCGCATTTATCAAATTTGAAAGTTAATATTAATAAGTTAAAAAAAATATGTAAGTTAGCAAATTTAGTGTAATTCAGTGTCAGAGACTGAAGCAATTAAGATATGAGGAGAGATGCAGAACAAAAAGAAGGGGGAGGGAAAATCTCTTTTTGCTACTGCTGCTTCCACTATTAGTGAAGCTTTCTCTCCTCACTGCGCGACACAGGTAGCACGGTTATAGGGATAAACAGATACTAAATCAGTACATACGTGTTACAAATACCTCTTGTGACACTAGTTATAGCGAACACTAACACTGAATAGTACTAGAACATTTGTTCTTCTTCGTAAAAGAAAAACTCTGCCAAAAGCGTAAAGCCAATAATCCAAAGAAAGCACAATATAGAAAAGCCAATAATTGCCATCATTTTTATCACCTCTGTTTTTTATTGGTATTCACTTAAGTTTTCTAGATAAAAAAGTTAGTCTTCAAAAATCAGCAATCACGATTAATTGTGCTTTTGCAACAATTTATCTATCAGAGACGCCTACCTGTAACTCTAATCCATCGTTACCGTTAATATTAGACTGGGCAGGTTGTAAAGTCAGTTCTGGAGTGCTTGTCTGTGACTGTGGTTTAAGAATTCTCCGTAGTTGCACAGGATTATTGATTTGTTGTCGAAGACTCTGATCGGGAACTAGTCTATTTTTGCCAGTATTATTATCAGTTGTGCCAGCTAAATTTTGTGTTGGATCAAAAAATATTGCAAAGTCATTCTCAGCTGTTCTATCATTAATTCCACTGAGTGAATCACCAGATAAAGTATATTGTTGTTGGCTCGAAATGCTTGATTGAGCTTGAACCTTGCTAGATAAGCCAGTCACCGTTGCAGCAATCACCAAAACAGCAAAAATAATTTTATTCATTGTGTTTATCCAAACTCTACATGTATTCACAATGCAGTCGTATTAGATATTGCCTGATCTTAATAGATGATTTTTAGTTCTATTTTAGTACAACATAAATAGAAAACCGTATTCCTAAATACTTATTTAATCAATTAGTAACTGTTTGTAATAAATTTATTATTATTAGAGAATGCGCTAATCTTAGAAAGTAGATGCAGCTTTTGAAACCTGCCCCTTGAAATTTGTCGAGAAGAAATAATGAGGTCGTAGGCAAGCTCAAATGTAGGAATTTGCCATGTATGAACTAATTCAAACTGTTCTAAGCAGTGACGAAAAAACGATCCTACGTCAACTAATTTCTAAGTTAAGCTCCTCGGATAAACGTTACTTTCTGAGAAATGAGATTTTGCAGGCTTTTGCTGAGTACTGTCACCAATTCCAAAAGCCTGCCTACTTTTTTCATTCTTCTTCTTTAGGAACGCTGATTCATTATACTCATGAAATCATCTTGGAAGGAGATGATATTTGGTTGCTGTTGCGACCCAGAATAGGTAGTCAAGAAGTTTGGCGATTGTTATCAGCAGATACGAGTAAGTTTGAACTACAAACACCACAAGCATTGCTTGATGTGCGCGATCGCTTTGTTAATCGCTACCAGTCTCAAATTCTCGAAATCAACTTTCACCCCTTTGATAGAGGTATTCCATCCATTGATGATCCCAGAAATATTGGTCAAGGTCTAGCATTCCTCAACCGTTATCTATGTAGTCAGGTGTTGAGCGATCGCAATTATTGGTTAGATGTATTATTTGATGCTTTACACCGTCTTGAATACGATCATAAACAATTACTGATTGGCGATCGCATCAAAACAGGTTTACAACTATACAAACAAATTAAACAAGCCATCAAAATCATCAGCGAACGACCACCTGAAGAACCCTACGAAAAGTTTAGCGAACAACTACAAACCCTTGGCTTAGAACCAGGTTGGGGTAACACCGCATCGCGAGTACGTGAAACTCTAGAACTATTTGACCGACTGATTGAAACTCCAGAACCAGCTATCCTCGAAGCTTTTGTTGATCGGGTTCCCGCAGTTTTTCGCGTCGTCCTCGTTTCCATCCACGGTTGGATCACTCAAGAAGATGCTGTGGGTAGACCCGAAACCCTCGGTCAAGTCGTTTATGTGCTAGAACAAGCTCAGAGTTTAGAAAATAAACTACGAGAAGAAATTAAACTAGCAGGACTCGACTCACTAGGTATTCAACCTCAAGTAGTTATTCTCACTCGCCTTATTCCCAACTGTGAAGGAACTCAGTGTAACTTGCGCTTAGAAAAAATAGAGGGAACCGAAAACGCTTGGATATTACGTGTTCCTTTTCGGGAATTCAATCCGCAAGTCACGCAAAACTGGATTTCTAAATATGAGATTTGGCCATATCTAGAAACATTTGCTATTGATGCAGAAAAACAACTTTTAGCTCAACTAAGAGGAAATCCAGATTTAATTATTGGTAACTACAGTGATGGTAATTTAGTTGCTTTTTTACTGGCACGTAGCTTGAAAGTTACTCAATGTAATATTGCTCACTCTTTAGAAAAACCTAAACATTTATTTAGTAACCTTTATTGGCAAGATTTAGAAGAACACTATCACTTTTCGGCACAATATACTGCCGATCTGATCAGCATGAATGCTGCTGACTTTATTCTGACCTCGTCTTATCAAGAAATAGTTGGCACACCAGATTCTCTTGGTCAGTACGAGTCATATAAAATGTTTTCCATGCCTGAGCTATATCATGTAGTTGATGGCATTAATTTGCTAAGTTCCAAGTTTAATTTGGTTCCGCCGGGAGTAGACGAAAATATATTTTTCCCCTACAACCAAAAAGACAAGCGTGACGACAATCTAGGTCAAAAAATTAACGATTTACTTTTTGAGCTTTTAGATACTTACATTTTTGGTCATTTAGATGACCCCAACAAAAGACCAATTTGTGCGATCGCTCATATCACCCCAGTCAAGAATCTTTCTGGTTTGGTAAAATGCTTTGGTCAAAGTCAGGAATTGCAGAAACAATGCAACTTAATTCTCGTTACCAATAAATTGCATTTATCTGAAGCTACAAACTCAGAAGAAACAGCAGAACTGGAAAAAATCTACAACTTAATTAATCAGTACAATCTCCATAGTCAAATTCGCTGGATAGGAATACGCCTTCCCAAACGTGAACTCGGCGAAATTTACCGAGCGATCGCAGGTCGTCAGGGTATTTTTGTCCATTTTGCCAGCTTTGAAGCCTTTGGAAGACCGATCCTAGAAGCAATGAGTTCTGGTTTACCAACATTTGCTACTCAATTTGGTGGTGCAGCAGAACTAATTGATGATGGAGAGTGTAACTTTCATATCAATCCAACAGATTTAGAAGGTACTGCAAATAAAATTCTACAATTTATTGACCAGTGCAATACCAACCCCCAATACTGGTACGAAATTTCAGAACGGGTCATCCAGCGAGTACGTAATAGATACAATTGGCAAATGCATACCAAACAGTTGCTATTACTAGCTAAAATTTATAGATTCTGGGACTTTATCAATAAAGAAAACCGCGAAGCATTACTACGCTACGTGGACACTTTATACCATCTGGTTTTTAAACCCAGAACTGAAAAAATCCTGGAAGAGCATATGCAACGGTAGGGATTGGGCATGAATCAGTTAACAGCTAACAGTTAACAGTTAACATTGACCAGTTTAATTTGATAACTGATAACTGATAACTCCCCCTTGTCCCCAATCCCCGATCCCTGATTCCTTTTCCCCAATCCCCTCAGTCTCCTAAACAATAGCCACGATGGATACAAAAGGACGTTATCAGCATCTTACCTACACAGATTGGACTGTCAGGGAAACCCAGTTTGAACCCGATCAGTTTCGCTACCGAGAAACAGTTTTTACCATCGGAAATGGTTATTTGGGAACACGGGGTAGCTTTGAAGAAGGCTATTCTCAAGCTTCACCAGCTACCTTTATCCACGGTGTTTACGATGAAGTTCCAATTGTCTATACCGAACTTGCTAACTGTCCAGATTGGTTGCCATTTACAATTAACATTGATGGCGATCGCTTTCGTTTGGAAAAAGGTGAAATATTAAGTTATGAACGAAAGTTAGACTTACGCCAAGGTATTCTCAGTCGCAGTGTGCGTTGGCGCAGTCCCAACAATCAGATAATAGATATCCACTTTGAAAGGTTCGCCAACCTTGCAGATGAACAGGTTCTGGCGCTGCGTTGTCAACTCACACCAGTTGATTTTGCAGGGGCGATCGAAATCCAAGCTAGTATTAACGGCTACCCCGAAAATCAGGGTTTTAACCACTGGGAATTATTGGATCAAGGAAAAACAGAAGCAGGAGTATGGTTAAACCTTCGTACCCGCTCCTCTCGTATCCAATTGGGTATAGCTACTAGTATAAAAATATCAGGTGCAGAGGCTTCGCTCCAAGTCACGAGTCCACCCGGTTATCCTACCTTGATCGCATCCTTCCTCGCTTCTCCTGGACAAACCGTGACAGTAGATAAGCTGGTGACTGTTTTTACTTCCAAACATGTAGAAAACCCAGTTGCAACCGCTTGTGAAAAACTTGTCCAGTTGCCTGAATATTCGTTCATAATTAAAACTCATAGCCAAGCTTGGGAAGAAGTTTGGCAAAAAAGTGACATTGTGATCGAGGGAGATGTTACAGCCCAGTTAGCTGTGCGTTACAACCTCTTTCAGTTACTAATCGCTGCCTCACGCAATAATGATCAAGTTAGTATCCCAGCTAAAACACTTTCGGGGTTTGGTTATCGCGGTCATATTTTTTGGGACACAGAAATTTTTATACTTCCTTTATTTATCTACACCCAACCAGAAATAGCACGTAATTTACTCACTTATCGCTATCACACCTTACCTGGAGCGCGGCGTAAGGCAGTACATTACGGGTATAAAGGAGCAATGTATGCCTGGGAAAGTGCGGATACTGGCGATGAAGTCACGCCTCGGTGGTTGCCTCCTAATGATCCTTATGGCGAAGATATTAGGATTTGGTGTCGCGATCGCGAAATTCATATTAGCACCGATGTGGTCTATGCTGTATGGTACTACTGGCAAGCTACCAACGATGACGAGTGGATGCGGGACTACGGCGCTGAGATTTTTCTCGATACTGCCGTATTCTGGAGTAGTCGGGTAGAGTACAACACCAAACATGAACGGTATGAAATTCGAGAAGTGATTGGTGCTGATGAATATCATGAATTCGTCCATAACAACGCCTTTACTAACCGACTGGTGCAATGGCATTTCGAAAAAGCACTTTATATATATGACTGGTTGTACAAAACTTTTCCCGACAAAGCCATAGAACTAGAAGATAAACTGCTACTAAGTATCGGCAGGCGATCGCGTTGGAGTGATATTATTACCAACATTTGGATTCCCTACGACGAGTCAACCGGACTGATTGAGCAATTCGAGGGATTTTTCCAATTGCAAGACATCAATCTTGAAGAGTACGAACCACGTACCAAATCTATCCAAGCTATCTTAGGTATCGAAGAAGGCAATAAACGCCAGGTACTTAAGCAACCAGATGCGTTGATGTTGTTATACCTGATGCGACAGTCACAGGAACCTCCTTACAATCCCCACACTTTGCAAGCTAATTGGGATTATTACGCACCCCGCACCGATATTAGTTATGGTTCCTCCCTCGGCCCAGCAATACACGCCATCCTCGCCTCGGATTTGGGCAAAACAGCACAAGCCTACGAAAGATTTATGCAAGCAGCATTAGTTGATCTAGAAAATGTCCGAGGTAATGCGCCAGAAGGTATTCATGGAGCGAGTGCAGGTGGTATTTGGCAAGCAGTGGTTTTAGGTTTTGGCGGTATTCAAATGGGAGACAGTGAACCCATTGCTCATCCTCACCTACCCCCTGGATGGACACGGCTGAAGTTCAAGTTGATCTGGCGTGGTAAATGGCATGAGTTTGATTTGGGGAATGGGGAGTGGGGACAAGGGGATCAGGGAGCAGGGAGCAGGGACAGGGGGAATAGTTAACAATCAACAACTAACAACTAATAACTAACAACTATGTCACCAGACATCCGAGGCTTTATCTTTGATTTAGACGGCGTATTGACAGATACAGCCGAATATCATTATCTTGCTTGGCACAAACTGGCAGATGAAGAAGAATTACCTTTCAATCGTGAGGCGAATGAAGCTTTGCGGGGTGTATCGCGTCGGGAATCACTTCTGCATATAGTCGGTGACAGACAGTATTCTGAAGCACAACTACAAGAGATGATGGATCGTAAGAATCGTTATTATGTAGAATCTATCCAAAACATCTCGCCCCATGATTTATTGCCTGGTGTAGTCACTTTACTGGATGAATTAAAGCAAGCAGGAATTAAGATTGCTCTTGGTTCAGCTAGTAAAAATGCCCAGACTGTAATTGAGAAGTTGGGTATTACCAATCGTATAGACGCGATCACCGACGGTTATAGTGTCCAACGCCCCAAACCTGCCCCTGATCTATTTTTGTATGCTGCCAACCAGTTAGGACTTGAACCAAGCCAGGTGATAGTTGTGGAAGATGCTGAAGCAGGTATTGAAGCGGCTTTAGCTGGTCAGATGTGGACAATTGGACTTGGCCCTCCTGCACGAGTTGGTGCTGCTCACATTGTCCTACCAAGTTTAGCAGGTGTTCATTGGACAGATTTACGTGCCAAGTTGAATGAGTTGAGGATCGGGGACAAGGAGGACAAGGGGGACAAGGGAGAATAATCAATGCCCCATGCCCAATTCCGGCTACCCAATTCTGCCCCAACGCACTAATATAAAATAGTGCTTGTGTCTGTAGCAGTAGTAACTGTTTGGTTGGGGCAAAAACTATGAGTCAAGCAGCAGAGGCTAAGGCAGATATTCCACTGCTTCTTACAAGAGATAGCAGATACTGGTATCGACAGGGTAAACGGCTTGATAACCAAGAACAATATGCGGAAGCAGTAGCATGTTATGACAGAGCATTAGAAAATAGCCCTAATGCTTACTGGATATGGTATAATAGAGGCTGTGCTTTACGAGAATTAGGTGAGTATGAAACCGCAGTAGCCAGTTTGAAAGAGGCATCAGCACTGCGTCCTAATGATTATTGGGCTTGCTACAATCGAGCTTGCATATTAATAGAAGATTTAGATCAATTTGAAGAAGCGATCGCAACTCTCAATCAAGCTTTGACAATTCGCCCAAATGATTACTGGGCTTATTTTCGGCGTGGAGATGCTAAAAGGCAGTTAAAACGCTACGAAGATGCTATTTTTGACTATGATCAGGCTTTGTTAATTCGCTCAAATGATTATTGGGCATGGTTGCGTCGTGGAGATGCTTGCAGGCATTTAAAACATTACGAAGAGGCAATTAAGGATTATGAACAAGCCCAAGCCATTAATTCCCACGATTTTTGGTCTTATTATAAGCTAGCAGATACTTTTAGATACACAGAAAACTTTGGAGCAGCGCTGAAGAACTATCAAAAAGCCATCGAAATCAAACCTAATGATGAGTATGCTTGGTATAACTGCGCGTGTTGTGCAGCCCGGATGGGGGATACTTCACTGGCTATGGAATACCTAGAGTCAGCTTTGCTCATAAATTCCAAGTTTCAAGAATTACTAAAGAATGATCCTGATTTAGTTTTGATTCGCGATCGCGGACTATTAGGAGATTTGTTACGAGAAATCAATTGTTTAAATTGATTAATGCAATCCCCAAAAAACTAAATTTTGTCAATAAAAAAGGTAGAGGAGTTACAGCCTCTACCTTTTCAACTTTCTAAGATTCAACCCAAAATCTTACTCAACTCCAGGCGTCATCAATTCTCGGCGCTGTTCGCCTCTTACCGTGACATTACCGCTTTCATCAACATCAACAATGGCGGTGTCGCCTTCTTTGATGCGACCAGACAGGATCTCTTCTGCGAGACTGTCTTCTAGTAAGCGCATAATGGCTCGACGTAAGGGTCTTGCACCGTAACTGGGGTTATAACCTTCTTGCAACAAGCGCTCTTTGAAGCGATCGCTCACTTCGAGATTAATTCCTTTCTCGGTGAGACGACCAAATACTTCTGTGAGCATAATGTCGGCAATTTGCATTACCTCTTCCTTGTTCAATTGACGGAAGACGATAATTTCATCCAGACGGTTGAGGAATTCTGGACGGAAATAGTTCTTCAGTTCTTCGTTGACTAAGAACTTGATGCGGTTGTACTGCGATTCGCTTTGGTCTTCAGCAAACTCGAAGCCGATACCACCGCCACCTTTTTCAATTACCTTAGAACCAATGTTGGAAGTCAAAATCAGCAAGGTATTCTTGAAGTCTACGGTGCGACCTTTAGCATCAGTTAAACGACCGTCTTCCAAAATTTGCAGCAGCATGTTGAAGACATCGGGATGGGCTTTTTCGATTTCATCGAATAGCACCACGGTGTAAGGACGACGGCGTACTGCTTCGGTGAGCTGACCACCTTCGTTGTAACCAACATAGCCTGGAGGCGAACCAATTAACTTGGATACGGTGTGACGCTCCATGTATTCGGACATATCCAGACGGATCATTGCTTCTTCTGAACCGAAGAAGTAAGATGCCAATGATTTTGCTAACTCGGTTTTACCGACTCCAGTAGGCCCGGAGAAGACAAAGCTAGCAATGGGTCGGTTGGGGTTTTTCAAGCCGACACGAGCGCGACGAATTGCCCGCGAAACAGCCTTCACAGCTTCTTCTTGACCAATTAAGCGCTGATGCAAGGTGTCTTCCATGTGCAGCAGCTTTTCGGACTCGGACTCAGTGAGTTTGTTGACTGGTACACCCGTCCAGGAAGCGACAATGTGGGCAATGTCTTCTTCTGTAACTACTGGTTCTTCGCCTTCTGCACGGCCAGTACCAGTTTTGCTTTGAGCGATCGCGCGAATTTCGGCTTTAATTTCCATTTCGCGATCGCGCAGCTCTCCGGCTCGGTCGAAGTCTTGGGCGCGAACTGCATCATCTTTTTCTTTTAATAATTGGCGCAGTTCTCGATCTAACTCTTTGGCTGCGGGTGGTAGTTGGGAGTTAATTAGACGGACGCGAGATCCAGCTTCATCGATTAAGTCGATGGCTTTATCTGGCAGATAGCGATCGCTAATGTAACGGTCAGATAATTTTGCCGCCGCAATCAAAGCTTCGTCAGAAATCTTGAGCTTGTGGTGTTGTTCGTAGCGATCGCGCAGACCATGCAAAATTTCAATTGTTTCATCAACCGACGGTTCACCGACCATCACTGGTTGGAAACGGCGTTCTAAGGCTGCGTCTCGCTCTATGTGCTTGCGGTATTCATCTAGGGTTGTAGCACCAATGCACTGTAATTCTCCTCTAGCCAAGGCTGGTTTGAGGATATTTGCTGCATCAATTGCCCCTTCTGCCGCACCTGCACCAATTAGGGTGTGTACTTCGTCAATGACTAAAATGACATTGCCAGCCTGCCGAATCTCATCCATGATCTTCTTCAGGCGCTCTTCAAATTCACCCCGGTACTTTGTACCTGCTACGAGTAAACCGATATCCAGAGTGACTACGCGCTTGTCTTCCAGGATGTCCGGGACATCTTTGTTGGCAATACGCTGTGCCAAACCTTCGGCGATCGCGGTTTTACCAACTCCTGGTTCCCCAATTAAAACTGGATTATTTTTTGTGCGGCGACCCAATATTTGAATCACTCGCTCAATTTCCTTGGCGCGTCCCACCACTGGATCGAGCTTGCCGTCAACTGCCATTTGGGTCAAATTCGAGCCAAACTCATCCAAGGTCGGGGTTTTGTTGCCGCGTGATGGACCACCTTGTGTAACCTCGGCGGTCTCTCCCAGCATCCGGATAACTTGAGTTCTTACCTTTGAAAGATCTACACCCAGATTTTCTAGCACTCTGGCTGCTACACCTTCCCCTTCTCGGATCAGGCCCAACAGCAGATGCTCGGTGCCAATGTAGTTATGCCCTAATTGGCGCGCTTCTTCCAAGGATAGTTCCAGAACTCGCTTTGCCCGTGGCGTAAACGGAATTTCCACGGCGACAAAGCCCGAACCCCGGCCTATGATTTTTTCTACTTCAATCCGAGCGTCTTTGAGATTGACACCCATGGATTTCAGCACCTTAGCCGCCACTCCGGTACCTTCTCCAATCAGACCCAGGAGGATCTGTTCGGTACCAACGAAATTGTGTCCCAGGCGGCGTGCCTCTTCCTGGGCCAACATGATTACCTTAATGGCTTTTTCTGTGAAGCGTTCAAACATGGCATTTTTCCCATCACCTGCGTCGTGCCGGTACGCTGATTTTAGCACAGGCAAATAGATTGAATGTCTGTATAAAGAAATAGACATTCAATCGGGATCACCCAGATTTGATGGGAAATTGCTAACTTTTTATTACTTTTTATTGACTGTGTATTGAGGAGCCTGAATTTACCGTCTTTGTAGAGATTGACAAGCAAATAAAAATTGGGTTTGCAAGTTTTTAATGCCAATCCCAAGCAAAAATATTTATCACGTTTTTTTGTAACTGTCAACTTGGTATTGAACAGTATGAAAATTTTTTATAGGTAGTAAAATTATCAAATCTTTAAACTTCTGTAATAAAAATTTCAATAAAATTCATGAAAGGTTAGTAGTTAGTGGTAGTTAATAACCATTGACCAGTGACCAATCAAATTGACTGAGGCGATCGCTCATTTTGATACGCAATTTTTCCAAATTATCTTGAAATTCTGGATATTGAATATTTCCTAACCACATAATTAGAGCATCTTCATCATTATCTGTGTAGTAACGCTTTCGCTGTCCTGCCGTTTTAAAACCAAATTTTTGATATAGAGAAATTGCAGCTTTGTTAGAAACTCGGACTTCCAAAGTTGCTCGTTCTAAGCAAAGGTAGTAAGCATTTCTAAGCAAAAAATAAAGAATAGCCTGTCCTAACCCTTGGCCTTGATATTTCGGATGAACCGCCAAAATGGTAATGTGGGCTTCTTCTAAAATTGACCAAAAGCAACCCATTGCCAGCAATTTTACGGGAGATAAAGGTGTAAATAAACCGATTAAAACGCTGTTAGGACTATCTAACTCTCGTTTATAGCCATCCAATGTCCAAAGACCACCAAAACACACCTGGTCTAGTTCTAAGACCAGACTTAAATCATCTACTGTTATTAGTTTTAGTTCTAATTTGTCATTGGTCATTGGTCATTGGTCATTGGGAATAGGGGACAGGGGACAGGGAAGAGACTTGTTAAATAATTCTCCCGTATCCCCCGATCCCCGATCCCCTGTCCCTTTTCCCTTTCCTCTTGCAAAAGACAGGGGCGAACAAGCACGTTATTCGGTAAACTGGGAATCGGCATATCCGCTCGTAGCTTGTAATTAGTATTAAGGACAACTCTGAATATTTATGGTATCGACTCACCCTGCTGGGGTTCAACTTTCTGGTAGACAGTATTTACCACAAACTGTTAATAATAACATCAATCTTTCACCCAATCAAGAACTTTTACCACTGAGTGCCAAAGTTAATAACGAAGATCACTTAGAAATAGGGGGTTGTGATGTGACAACTCTTGTGCAGCAGTTTGGTTCACCTTTGTATATTTTGGATGAAGAAACTCTGCGAACAGCTTGCCGTCAGTATCGGGAAAGTTTCCAGCACTATTACAAGGGTGAATCTCAAGTATTATATGCCTCCAAAGCCTGGAGTTGTTTGGCCGTTTGTGCGATCGCCGCTTCCGAAGGCTTGGGAATTGATGTTGTCTCAGGAGGCGAACTTTATACAGCCTTAAGTGCAGGTGTGAGTCCCGACAAAATTTACTTCCACGGAAATAATAAGTCGCCAGAAGAATTAACTCTGGCAATTCAGTCTGGTTGCACTATTGTTGTGGACAACTGGTATGAGTTGCGGACTTTGGTGGAAATTGCTGAGGACAAGGGGGACAAGGGAAACAAGGGAGACAAGAGGGAATTTGCTTTCTTGTTTTCCTCCTCTGACTTATCTACAACTCCCATCCGGATCATGCTCCGCCTGACACCAGGTATCGAATGCCACACACACGAATATATTCGTACGGGACACCTGGATAGTAAGTTTGGCTTTGATCCCAATGATTTAGATGAATTATTTGCTTTTGTCAGTAAGCAATCTGTATTAAACTGTATTGGTTTACATGCTCATATTGGTTCTCAAATCTTTGAACGCCAGCCACATCAGGATTTAGCATCTGTGATGGTGCAGTGGATGAGTAAAGCTGCTGGTTATGGCTTAAGCGTGACAGAGTTAAATGTTGGTGGAGGCTTGGGAATCAAGTATACAGAATCGGATGATCCCCCTAGTATAGAAGAGTGGGTAAAGCCAATTTGTGAAGTAATTCAACAAGCTTGTACCAAGCAAAACTTACCACTACCAAAATTATTGTCTGAACCAGGGCGATCGCTAATTGCTACAGCTTGCGTCACGGCTTACACTATAGGTTCTTCTAAAGTTATTCCTGATATTCGCACCTACATAGCAGTTGATGGTGGCATGTCTGATAATCCTCGTCCGATTACTTATCAGTCAGTGTATCGTACTGTAGTTGCTAACCATATGTCTGAGCCTTTGACACAAACGGCAACCATTGCTGGAAAGCATTGTGAATCCGGGGATATTCTGATCAAGAATGCTCAGTTATCGAAAACTGAATCTGGAGATATTCTCGTAGTGATGGCAACAGGTGCTTACAATTACAGTATGGCATCTAACTACAACCGCTTGCCTAGACCAGCTGCTGTTGTAGTAGCGAATGGCGAAGCAAATTTGATTTTGCAACGCGAAACTTATCAGGATTTGATTCGACAGGATTGCTTACCAGAAAGACTTAAAAAAGATGAAGAATAAAGGTTGAAGTGATGAAGAAAGGATGAAGAATAAAGAATGAAAAATTCATACTTTATACTTAATATTCCAAGACTTCATACTTCATACTTCATCCTTCATATTTCACACTTCATACTTTCACGCCAGATGTCATGGGAGATTGGTGGAAGCAATGGCTGATAAACCAAGGATGGTCTCAGCCTTTGCTGCTTGAGACACTGGATATTGTTTTAGTACTGGCGCTGACCTATATGATACTAGTTATTATTAGTGAGCGCCGGACACTTTGGATGGTGCGAGGCTTTATTATTCTGATGCTGGCATCAGCCATCAGTGGGAAATTACAGCTTCAGTTGTTAAATTTTGTACTGGAAAAGTTAGTCATTGGCTGTGCTGTCGCCATGGCGGTTGCTCTCCAATCCGAGTTTCGACGATTTTTAGAACAATTGGGACGTGGCGAATTCTGGCAATTATTTCAACCGTCCCGTTTGGCAGTTCCTAAATCTGATAGTGTAATTGATGAAATAGTCGAAGCAGTCAGAGAACTGTCGAAAAATCGGATAGGTGCGCTACTAATTTTGGAAACGACTGGCCCTATTGATGAACGAGATTTTTCTGTACCAGGAGTAAAACTGAACGCTGAAGTGTCCAAAGAGCTAATACAAACAATTTTTCAACCGAAGACTCTTTTACACGATGGTGCTACATTGATACGGGGTTCTCGGATTGTGTCATCGGGTATAATATTACCACTTTCGGGACGTACGGCTTCGCGCCAGTTAGGAACACGCCACCGGGCAGCAATGGGAATAACTGAGCGGGTCGAGAATTGCATTTGTGTCGTTGTATCTGAAGAAACAGGTTCTATTTCTTTGGCAGAAAAGGGAACTCTAAATAGACCACTGACGATCACGAAGTTGAAAGAATCATTAGAAATGAGATTTTCACCAACTGTGGATCGGGAAGCTGTTGCTCCTGGTTTAATCAGTTTGGGTCGTCAGATTCGTAGTCAGGCCTTAGCACTAGTTTCACGTTTACTCGGATTACCATCGACCGCATCGCGAGACAAAAAATGACAGCACAACAAACTGAACTGCAATATTTGCCCTCTGACTTGAAACGAGAACTACTGCCCAAGCACGTTGCAGTGATTATGGATGGCAATGGTCGATGGGCAAAGCATCAAGGACTACCCAGAATTATGGGTCATAAAGCTGGTGTTGATGCCTTAAAAAGTTTGCTTCGTTGTTGTAAAGATTGGGGAGTCGAAGCACTGACGGCTTATGCTTTTTCTACAGAAAACTGGGGAAGACCCCACGAAGAAGTAGATTTTTTGATGACCTTATTTCAGCGAGTTTTGCGTCAAGAACTGCGGGAAATGGTTGAAGAGAACGTGCAAATTCAGTTTGTGGGTAACTTAAGTAGCTTACCGCGATCGCTACAAGCAGAGATTAGCCGTTCAGTAGAAGCAACGAAAGATAATCCCGGGATCAAGTTTACGATCGCCACAAATTATGGCGGTAGACAAGAAATTATCCAAGCTTGTCGGGCGATCGCCAAAAAAGTCCAACAAGGTTTACTCCAGCCAGATGAAATTGATGAAGCGACGTTTGAACGTCATCTTTATACCATCGGCATTTGTGATCCCGATTTATTAATTCGTACCAGTGGAGAAATGCGAGTTTCAAATTTTCTTCTCTGGCAAATAGCCTATTCAGAAATATATATAACTGACACTCTCTGGCCTGATTTTGATCGCCATGAATTCCACCGCGCTTTGTGTGCGTATCAACAACGGGAAAGGAGGTTTGGGAAGGTGTAGTCTTGGGGATTGGGGATTGGGAATTGGGAATTGGGAAGAGACTTGTTAAATAATTCTCCCCACACTCCCTCTTGTCCGCGATCCCCGATCCCCAATCTCCAATCTCCAATCTCCAATTAAGGCCCGGAAAACACGGCTTGTTCTACATCTCGCCGACTCAAGGAATATTTGAAGGCGCGTTGGATATCTTGTCCATTATCTCCAGCATTAACATACCGAACTATAATTTGCTCAATGTCTAGCCAAAGTTCTGCTTGCCAACTAGGACGCTGGACGCGCCAACAATGTAGCTGTTTTTCATCTTGTTCACAGCCTTGTTGTATTAACCACTGCTCAATTTGAGGAAGAGGGTGATTATATAGTGGTGTTTCAGAAGAGGGAAGAGACATAACAATTAAAAATTAAAAATTAAAAATTAAGAGTTGTAATATTAATCCTACAGGTTGGAAAGCGGCTTCGCCACGAGTTAAGCCAATGGCGATCGCTAATACTAAGCAACCTAAAAATGTTAAACCCAGGATAAACAAAGCGAAAATTTCTCCTGGGGAGAGGGGGCGATCGCTAGCATCAAGATAAGCTGATTTAGACCAGTCGTAGGAACGGGAAACGGCACGGTTTAAATCGGGTGGTGCTTGAATTACTCCAAATCGAGAATAGCCAATTTTTAGGTCATAACTTAGCCGTCGTTCTGGATTACTTAGAGTAGCGTAGGCTTCGTTGAGTTGCTGAAATTTAGCAGTGGCGGCAACTGTAGGTAAGCTTGTCGTATCAGGATGATAGCGTTTGCTCAATTCTCGATAAGCACGACGGATTTCAATTGGCGATGCACTCGGATGCAGTCCTAGCAGGGTATAGTAGGTGTTTTCGCTGCTTTGTGACATTGCACCATTCTGATTCACGGCTGTTTGATTCACTAAGCAATAAACTTTTTTCTAATATTGTGACATACTCCCACACCATAATCTTTGATTTGGTGTGAGCTTCTTAGACAATTGTGTTCATCACCTCCTTCGGATTAAGCTAAGAAAACAAATCAGCGCGGGGTTTAAAAGTTTCCATCTGTCGAATTTTTTCGTATAACTCTCGTTCTTCTTTAGTAATATTTTTAGGAGTAACTATTTGAATTTCTACTAATTGATCGCCGCGTTTACCTTTGTCGGTGGGATAACCTTTACCAGCCAAACGTAATCTTTGTCCAGACCTAACTCCTGGAGGAATAGTCATTTTTACCAAACCATCAAGGGTAGGTGCTTCGACTTGACCTCCTAATACTGCTTCACTGGGAGTAATTGGGATTTGGCAGTAAATATCTGTACCTTCTATTTTAAAAAGTGGATGAGGAACAACAGTTATTTTTAAATATAAATCGCCGCCGTTAATGCCTTGATTACGCAGACGGATTGTTTGACCTGTTATCATACCAGCAGGCATTTCTACTTCCAGCGATCGCCCATCTTCTAAGCGAATTCTTTCTACACCACCACGATAGGCTTTTTCTAGGGGTAAAGACAATCTTGCTTCGATATCTCGACGTGTAGGGCGTTGGTTTGGTGTATATGCAACTTTTGTTCTGGGGCTACGAAATGGATCGGTATTATTATTATTGGTAGCGGTAGATGTGCCATTTTTACCTGTTTTTACACCAATAACTTCGTTAATAAAGGTAGTAAAATCGGAATAGTTACCTGGATTTACATCCTGATTACCCCGACCATTAGCACGGTTATCACCACCCCAAGCTTTCTTCTGTGCTTGTTTATCGAAGCCTTTTTGTTGCCAGTAGCGGCTAAATTGATCATACTGCGCTCGCTTCGCTGGATCGGAGAGAATTTCATAAGCTTCCCCGATATCTTTAAATTTATCCTCTGCTGCTTTGTTCCCTGGATTTAGATCTGGATGATACTGCCTAGCTAAACGTCGATAATTTTTTTTAATATCTTCATTGGTAGCATCTTTGGATACTCCCAAAATTTCGTAGTAATCGCGAAAATTCCGCAAATTCTGCATAATCGTTTGTTTATTTGAAATTTAGTTTTTAATTTCTTAAGATAGTTGATAGTTGGTGGTTGGTTATTAATAGTTAATTGTTAGCGGTTAGTTAAGTTGTTGGGAAAAAACAAATAACCACTAACCACTAACCACTAACCACTAACTATTACTCATTACTTATGAATGATGACTAAATCCGAATTTCAGATAAATTTCATTACCTTATTTCTAATTAATACCAGTATTTTGCAGCAGTAGTACATCAGATAGTGAGGTGTGTAATCTTCGTACTTAGCAGGCTTGATTACCAATCATCTTCATCATCCCAGTTATCTTGATAGCTGGGGCGAGAACGGCGTGAAGAACCACCACTGTCAAAAGCAGAGGAACGGTTGTCTCGACCATAGCTTCGGTCGTAGTCTCGGCTGGAGTTTCGGTCATAGTCTCGATTGGGGGCGCGTTCATAATCTTTGCCATAGCTTCGGTCATAATCTTTGCCATAGCTTCGGTCATAATCTTTGCCATAACCTCGGTCATAATCTTTACCATAGCCTCGATCATAATCTTTGCCATAGTAATCGCGATCGCGCAAAGAATCTCTAGGATTATCCCGTTCTTTATCACCGCCACCTGTGAAGATGTCTTTGATTGCACCCAACAAATCATCATCTTCTTCTTCAGCGTAGTATTCGCGAACTTCACGGTTGAGATCGTACAAAGCATCTTGCAAGTCGGCGTAGGCTTGATCAATACCGCGATCGTCATTTTGTTTTAAACTTTCGCGCAGTTCCCGACAGATATTATCGATTTGTTGACGACGGTTCCGGGCAAATGCCATACCAAAATCTAGTGCCACTTCCCGCAGTTGTCTTTCGGACTGTAAAATTAAAGCCTCGGACTTGGTACGTTTTTCTACTTTTTCTTTACGCTGTCGGTCTACGTCAGCAAATTTCTCGGCTTCTCGAATCGCTTGTTGAACTTCGCTCTCAGTTAAGGTAGAAGCACCTTGAATAGTAATACTTTGTTCTCTACCTGTAGTTCTATCTAAAGCTGTTACTTGTAAAATACCGTTAGCATCAATATCAAATGCTACTTGAATTTGAGGAATACCGCGAGGCGCTGGAGGGATGCCATACAGCTTGAAACGTCCCAAAGACTTGTTATCTGCTGCCATTTCCCGTTCGCCCTGAACTACGTGAATTTCCACAGTATTTTGGTTATTTTCTGATGTGGAAAAGATATCAGAACGGCGCACAGGAATAGTAGTGTTGCGAGGAATTAATGCTTTTTTGACACCGCCAATAGTTTCTAATCCCAAAGACAAAGGCGTCACATCTAATAACAGTACATCCTTGAGTTCACCTGCGAGAATACCTGCCTGAATCGCTGCACCCACCGCGACAACTTCATCTGGGTTGACGTTTTGGTTTGGTTCTATACCAATCATTGCCCGGACTAATTGCTGTACCATAGGCATTCGGGTAGAACCACCTACTAGTACAACTTCGTCAATATCATTAGGGGTGAGTCCGGCGTCTTTTAACGCCCGTTTGACAGGGACACGCAATCGCCCTAGTAAGTCGTCGCACAAGCTTTCAAGCTGGGAACGAGTTAGGCGAGTTTCTAAGTGTACAGGCCCTTCTTGTGTTGCGGCGATGAAGGGTAAGTTAATTTCAGTAACACTAACAGCAGAAAGTTCGATTTTGGCTTTTTCCGCAGCTTCCATCAAACGTTGCAAAGATTGGCGTTCTCGTCTTAAATCTACTTTTTCTTGTTCGAGAAATTGTTCTGCTAACCAATCGACTATTTTTTTATCAAAGTCATTACCACCAAGTTGAGTATCACCACTGGTAGCTTTAACTTCAAAAACACCATCACCAACATCTAAAATTGACACGTCAAATGTGCCACCACCCAAGTCAAAGACTAAAATGGTTTCCATCTGGCCGCGATCCAAACCATAAGCCAAAGAAGCAGCTGTCGGTTCGTTGAGAATTCGCAAAACTTCCAAACCAGCAATTCTACCAGCATCCCGCGTTGCTTGCCGTTGAGAATCGTTAAAATAAGCTGGAACGGTAATTACAGCCCCGGTGACTGGTTCGCCCAAATATTTACTAGCATCTTCTGCTAGTTTTTTAAGAATCATTGCCGAAACTTCTTCTGGGGCAAAATCTTTACTCATGCGGGGACAGGCAACTTTGATATTACCAACTTCATCTTTACGAATGGTATAAGGTACGCGCTTTGATTCTGGACTCAGTTCGCTATACCTACGTCCCATGAAGCGTTTAATTGCAAAAAAGGTATTCTGAGGATTGAGGACTGTTTGACGTCGTGCCATTTGTCCTACTAAACGTTCGCCGTCTTTACTAAAGCCAACTACGGAGGGAGTTGTTCGCATTCCTTCTGCATTGGCAATAACCACCGGCTTACCACCCTCCATGACGGCGACAACAGAGTTCGTTGTACCCAAGTCGATGCCTACTACCTTGCCCATGCGTTACGTTTCTCCTACTATTTCTATATAAATTTTTTGTTTAGAACTAATGCTTGATTTATTGTATCTTGCTGTTGATAAATACACCTTCAACCAGGTTCGCTGCTAGAATCTTGTGAATTTAAAAAACCAACTGGAAACTCATCTAACTCAGATAGTCCGCGATCGCGATCCTTACATAGCAAGTGCTGGCCATTTTTTTGTTCAAGAATACATTCGCGCCTCATTTGCACAGTGGGGGAGTGTGGATATCCACACCTTTTATGTGCGTGGTAAAGCTTGCAAAAATTTGATATTAAATTTACCTGCTGCTGCGGGTTCACAAAAGGGAGACTTGCCACCAATTTTAATTGCTGCTCATTATGATGCTGTTCCTGGTTCACCAGGGGCTGATGATAATGCTACAGGTGTAGCAGTTTTACTAGAGTTAGCACGCATGTTTGCGACAGAACCAATTAAATATCCTCTGCGGCTAGTAGCTTTTGATATGGAGGAATATGGGTTATTAGGTAGCATTGAATATGCAGCTAAATTACAACGAGAACAGCAATCATTACGCTTAATGATTTCTCTGGAAATGTTAGGTTACTGTGACTCTAACCCTGGTTCCCAAATTTACCCATCACCTTTACAGCATATTTATCCTAGTCGTGGCGATTTTATTGGTTTAATTGGTAATTGGCGAACTTTAAGAGATTTAATTAGCATTAGCCGCAGTATTCGTAAAGTTGGTGTAGCAAGTCAGTGGCTACCAGTACCCAATAAAGGTCATATCATACGGCAAACTCGACAGAGTGATCATGCCCCTTTTTGGGATGCAGGTTATCCAGCCATGATGATTACAGATACGGCATTTTTACGAAATCCTCACTATCACAAACCTAGTGATACAATTGCAACTTTGAATTTAGATTTCTTAACTAGTGTTTGTCAGGGTTTGGAAAAAGGAATTCGGCGGTTATGAAAATTAGAGGGACAAGCGGGACAAGGAAAGAGAGACAAAGAAGAAGAATTTAGTTATGATAACAGACTTTTTCGGTGTGCGATCGCGTACTAGGACTCAAGCTAATTAAATCACCAATATTGGGTTTAATCGTGTTACAAATAGCATCCAATTGTAAATAATTGATGTCATAACCGAAAGGATTTTCGATTTCCAAACCAATGGCTTCAATACCAAACAAAGTAAAGCTGATTGAAGCGACAATCAAACCTGTCAACCAACCGAAACTCTCGACAAT
The DNA here is from genome assembly GCF_059505505.1 of Pelatocladus sp. Taxonomy (NCBI): domain Bacteria; kingdom Bacillati; phylum Cyanobacteriota; class Cyanophyceae; order Nostocales; family Hapalosiphonaceae; genus Pelatocladus; species Pelatocladus sp. Next base: position 41,339 of record NZ_JCACKS010000215.1, read on the forward strand.
TTGAAAAGGTAATAACACGCAATACAGCAATAGTAATTGTTTGAGATGAATCACATAAGCTAAAGGAATTGGTGTTTTGAGAATTCGTTCACAAGCATCTAAATTATCCACCAATTGGGGGAGCATCCCAATTTTTTCAAAATACCATAAACCAAAGGGTTTAAACCCTTTGCTAATAGCGCAAGTCGTCTGAAGACGACTTCATAAAATCAAACAGTCTGCTTCAGCAGAGTTTCACTATGAGACTGCGATTGAAATCGCAGGCGTTTTTTGAACATTTGGGATGCTCCCCCAATTGGTTTAACATCGAAGCTATGGAAATTGACGTAGCGATCGCAGCAAAATTTGTCCAATTGGTACTCGACTGCATCAAGCAAGAGTATCCACATAATGCTATTTATTGGTTTAATAACGATGAAGATATTAAACCACCACGAAAATTAACACCTGCTTTCTATGGTTGCTTGGATTGGCATTCGGCTGTACATGGACACTGGTTACTCGCACGTCTAGCGCGTTATTTTCCTGAAGCGACCTTTCAGACAATAGTCAGAGAAGCCCTAACTCAAAGCTTTACACCTGAAAAAATTCAAGGAGAAATAGCGCATCTACATAAACATCCTTACTTTGAATGTCCTTACGGTTTTGCATGGCTGTTGCAACTGGCTGCGGAATTGAGGGAATGGAATGACAGCCAAGCTAAAGAATGGCTGACTGTGTTGGAACCGCTAGAAACTTTGGTAGCGAGTAATTTCCAGCGATGGCTACAAAGTCTGGAATTGCCTAACCGCACCGGAACCCATAGTCAAACGGCCTTTGCGCTGGGTTTAGTCATAGATTGGGCGCGAATTACCAAAAACGAGAACTTTGTGGATTTGATTGAAAACAAGATCCAAAAATTTTATTTGAGCGATCGCAGCTATCCGTTACATTTAGAACCACTCGGCTATGATTTTATCTCTCCCTGTCTTGCTGAAGCTGATTTGGTGCGGCGAATTCTTTCACCGATGAATTTTGCTAACTGGCTGACTGATTTTCTACCTCAATTACCTATTGATGAGTCAGTACAATGGCTGCAACCTGCAAAGGTAACTAATCCTCAAGACTATTTACAATCTCATTTTCATGGTTTAAATCTCAGTCGCGCTTGGATGCTTGAGGGGATAATTTTTGGCTTGCCAAATAACGATCCTCGAATAGGCACACTTCGTACTGCTGCTGTTGTACATCGTCAGAGTAGCATCATCGATGCTGTCAGTAAATATTATTCTAGTAGTCACTGGCTGGGGACTTTTGTCGTTTATTTGGTAACAGATCGTGGGTTCTGGAGTTTAGACTAAATTAGGTGACCTCAAAAAAAATAGAGGGTGTGATTGAACACAGTCCCCCTATTAGCAGAAGCTGAGAGAAGAACCACCTACTCTCACCTGCCAATATGAAACGTGCCAAATTAGAAGAATTTCGTCAAGCGGCGTACAAGCATTAGTAGCTTTTTAATAAGCTGTAATATATATACGTCTGAATAATGCAAAAGCTTTGCAAAGGTAGTTAGCTTGATAGCTAACCTACCATTGACAACGAAAACCGTATCAAGCTCAATGGTTCTCATTTTTTGTCTCTTAACTTTTTACTCCACTCTGGGACAGTATCTTTTTGTCCAAGTGGGAAGAACTGACAGAGCGTTGGAGTTACAGAAATTTCTTTGTAAGTTCTATTAGATTTAGTTGTTTCTGGTGGTTCAATGCCCTTTAAATAATCAGGGTCTACATATTGTTTTAAGGCATTTAAAACCCGTAAGCATTCGGTATCTGATTTGCACCAAACAATGATTTTGGAATTATCCTTTAGTACCTGAACGCCTCTATAACTTCCTTTTTCATAATCTGGAAATTTTGCTTGATGAGATTTTCCATATCTATAGTGTGGAATTATTAAAGTCCATCTAGATCTACCGATTTTCCCATTACCTAAATTTTCTGCATATTGAATCGCTAATTGAGGTTTTTGAGGACTGCGAGTCTGCCAGTAGTCTGGAACTGAAGCATAACAAGTTGTTTCATTGTTTTTAGCTAAACATAATTCGGTGTTAGCTTTAGCTAGTTCCTCAAAGTTTTTAATAACTTTTCTTGCTTCATTTCCTGTTGGTGTAGCTAAAACTTTTACAATTTGAGTTTGTTGTTTGGGAACATATTGATCATTTTCTCTTGAACAAACAATTACTGGAACTTCAACGTCTATCCAAAACACATCACAATCTTCTCCATCTTTGCCGTCTTTTCCTGGTTGACCATTAAGTCCGGGTTGCCCTTGTGGGCCTGGTTGACCATTAAGTCCGGGTTGTCCTTGTGGGCCTGGTTGACCATTAAGTCCGGGTTGTCCTTGTAGGCCTGGTTGACCATTAAGTCCGGGTTGCCCTTGTGGCCCTGGTTGACCGTTAAGTCCAGGTTGTCCTTGTGGCCCGGGTTGACCGTTAAGTCCGGGTTGTCCTTGTGGCTCTGGTTAACTACCGCTCCAATAGTAATAACTTGTACCGTTTTGGATAACTCCATCAACTACCAACCAAGCACCATTGTTTTGTAAACCTGGATCTGATTGATAATAAGCAGTAATACCACAAGCGAAATGCTCAAAAGTGACTACACCATTTGATAAGCCTTGGAAGCGATAACATTTTTTACCTGTGTTAGAGTTAATCGATTCCTTTTTGACACAAACTGGCGCGTTAGGAACCTCAAAAGTTTCTTTTTGATTATTAAAACTTACTGTAATTACAGCCGTGTTGCCTTCATCACAATAAGCTTGACCATCACAATTAAAAGTCATATTGCTAATGAGGGATAATTATTTTTAATTGCATTAATAACAGATTGATGAGTATTTGAAGTTTTATCTATATAGCTTGGATAGACCAACAGCAAGGACAAATCACCGTTAAAAGCTTTATCGTTGGTAACTATCCGAAATCTATCACCAGCGTCATAAGCAACTGATTGAATCCCTTTAGAATTATTATCTAAAAGCACTTCATAAGAAGTTGAATTACTATGAATTGAAACTAAATGACTACCGCTAGATGGCATGTTTGCCGGATAACCATTTATTCTAGAACTCAAAAAAGTACCAAAATAACCATTATAATCATTAGAAAATCTCCAATAATCATCTAAGTTTCTAGTACGTACAAGATTGTAGTTGTTAGTACTACTAACCGTAAAAACACAATATAAAGTAGCGCCAGATGTACCAGATAAAAATGGTGTAACTTGTAGTTCTTGTGTTCCACTACCATTAAATCTAAATACTTGGGGTAAATATCGGGAAGGTGTCACGAAGTGCAAACTAAACGGTTTAGTATAGACCGCATCCCTTGTATTATAAGACTTTCGGCATTGTAACAATTAAATTTTTGCATTTTGCATTCCGTCCAAGCTGAATGTACGCATACTGTCAAAAGCGATGTTTCAAAACGTGACTATTTCACCACAACAGAAGTAAACAGAAGTAATTGGTGATGAGTAGAGAGTTATACGTGCAAAAATTTTGATTACAGCTATTTTAACTCTTACTAAATCTAGGTTATAGCGATTTTTCTATTTTTAATTTATAAGGCTTACCACATACGGCGCAAAATTTATACCTGAATGACAATATCGGTTCGCCACAGTAAGCGCAACTAGCGCGTAGTTGTGTCCCGCAAAGATAACAGTATTTGGCTTTAAGGTTACTCCACATTTGGTCAGGATTACTTCCAGGATTCCAGCATTTCGGGCAGAATCTAACCCCAAGTATTGGTTTTGCTTCTTCACCCTTAATAAGGGCTTCTAAATACTCGATAGGTATCCCCAAACCAATGGCTAGTCCTTGCAGTGTCTTAGGGTTGAGTTTAGTTGTTAATCCTCGCTCAATCTTTCCCACAGACCGCCCGTTTATTGCAGCAGCGTTCGCCAACTCCAATTGAGTCAATTTGAGTTCTTTCCTCACTCTCAAAACGTAAGCAGCGAGGGTTTCTCCAAGTTTTGGGGTTTTAAAAGTATCCATGAAAAGTTGTTTAATATTTCTTAAAAAGATATATAATTTACTCATAAAAAACCTTGATATAAACACATAAATTTAAGTGAAAAAGGCTGTAACTTTAGCCACTGTAGCGACTGAATTTTTATCACGCCCTGGTTTAGCTCCAACGACCAGGCTCACTTACGAAATAGTACTCGCACCAATGCTTGCTGAGTATGGAAGTTGGTCAATAGAAATTATCAGTAAACAAATACTAGTTGAGTATTTAAATAATCTAGAACATTTAAAGTATACAACGCATCATAAGCATCAAGCGATACTACAAAGCCTGATGAATTTTGCAGTATCTCAAGGCTATATAAAATTTAACCCTATTAGCGGTTTAAAACAACGTCCCCCTGACCGAGAGAAGGGAGAACATTTAAGCGATGATAAAATAAAATATTTAACACCAGAACAGTTAGAAATACTATACTCTGCTGTAAAATCAGACCGACGTATGAATGCAATAGTTTATTTACTACATCGTACAGGATGTAGAATCAGCGAGCTTTTAGCGCTAAATTTATCAGATGTAGATGTTAAAAATCAGAAATTTCAAGTATTAGGTAAAGGAAACAAACAACGTTGGTGTTTTTACAGTTCGGATGCAGCGTCAGCACTTAACAAATACCTGAAGTATTCTAGGCATAAAAACTCAAATGCTTTGTTCACAGCACAACATCCTACTACCCTGAAAGTAAGTAGACTTAGCTACCATACATTACATGAATATTGGCTCAAAATAACGTCGAGTTATCCGGAATTAAACGGGGTACGTATTCATGACTTAAGGCACACCTTCGCCGGTGAGCGCGTAGGGATAGTGTCTCTAGAGGAATTACGTGCGTTGATGGGACATGAAAGCATTCAGACAACTCTACGCTACCAGAAAGTGACCTCACAAAAGGCTGAATCAGCCGCACGGCGTGCCTTTGATGCTCTGATGAGTACAGGCAATTAAGTGATACTATAAACAACCGGGAGTATCTAATCAAACCAGAGTACAAACGTTTGAGTATGTGCTTTTTTATTTTTATTTAAAATTGTGTACATAAAAGAATATAAAATACTTTTGGGTTAGAGACGTGACATAATGAAGAAAAATTGGTTGGCAGAAGAGCTAGTAGAGTACTGGACGCTGCTAGAAGGTGAATTTGCATTACTTACCCAAACAAGCGACGAAAATCGCTTGGGTTTTGCTTTAATGTTCAAATTCTTTCAGATAGAAGCCAGATTCCCAGAAAATCAGAAAGAGATTCCACCGGACGTTGTTAATTATGTTGCCAAACTTCTAGATATATCACCGAAAAAATACGATTACTATGATTGGCAAGGGCGTACTGTAAAATACCACCGCACGCAAATTAGAAAGTTTTTTGGGTTTAAAGAAGCAGGAGTTAGTGACGCCAAAGAATTAACTTTTTGGTTAACAGAACAAGCATTAATTTACGAGTTAAAATTTGAACAGCTAAAACTTGCTGCAATTGCAAGACTACGAGATTTAAAAATTGAACCACCTACAAATTTAAGATTAGAACGCATCATACGTTCCGCACTCAGTAATTTTGAATCCAAATTTTTTAGTGATATTAGCTCGCAATTATCTGATGAATCGAAAAAGCAAATAGATGACTTGCTAAACACACAGGCTTTATTGGATAACTTTGATGATACTCAAAAACAATCAGGAAATCAACAAGTTCCAGAAACATTTACACCTAACTTTGAGTCAAAAGTATTAATTACCAAATGGGCAGAATTAAAAACAGACCCTGGTAGAATAGGTATTGAAAGTTTCCAAAAAGAAGTTGCGAAGTTAGAAGTATTTCAACAATTAGAATTACCAGCAGATTTATTTAAGAAGATACCAACTAAAGTTCTTCGCTCTTTTAAAAGTCGAATAGCTGTTGAACATCCCATTGATATACGTCGTCACCCAGAGTCTACACGCTATGCTCTGTTTGCAGCTTTTTGTTGGCTCAGAAGTCAAGAAGTTATAGACAATTTGGTTGAGCTACTTATTCTTTTAGTACATCGCATTAGCAAAAATGCAGAAACCCG
>NZ_JCACKS010000216.1:0-47130 GCF_059505505.1 Pelatocladus sp.
TCCTCGCTCGTTTTTTTTATTTTTCTTGGCTACCCCTGTTTATTGAGCCGATACACTTAAGAGATCAATAATTGCTATTAAGACTTCTGTAAAAGTATATACTATGATGAAACTAATTACTAAATAAAGTAAGGCTCCTAACAAAACTGCACCATAATATGGTTGAAAAGTCAAAGTGCGAAAGATGGAAAATTGTATAACAAAAGAAACAATTACAATAAAATAGCCGATAAATTGAACTATTCTTAGAATAGTAATTAATCTTGTGTATAGTCTATTTTGATTAGAACTGTTAGGTGATTTGTTACTGCTCATAAATTTCTATTTTCAAATTACTTAAGTAATAGGAATAAGAAAAGTGTTCCCAAGGAGGAAACACTCTCATGTCATACCTAGCTCAAAGCTGAAACCGAACTATATAACTATGCTCCTACAGCTTCCTTCGCAGCATACAGCACTTCAACTGTGATATCTTTAATACCTCGCTCACGAGCAAATTTCTCGGTGTTGCGCTTCACTTTACCACGAACAAAACCGGGAATCTTGTTCAATTCTGCTACACCATCTTTAGTCCAGTTGAGGTCAGATTCAGTAGATATACCCTTAGTGATGACTTCTTTAGTATCGTGTCCACCAAAGATTTCGAGCAAGTGGTCTTCCATTCCCAATGTAAAGGAATTGTAGACCAAATCGGCAATTTGGTTAGTACCTTCGTAACCCATAAATGGTTTGTAACCGATGGGGAAGTTTTGGATATGAATGGGTGCAGCAATTACACCGCAGGGGATATCCAGACGTTTACCAACATGGCGTTCCATTTGTGTACCGAAAATGGCAGAGGGTTCGACACGAGCGATCGCATCTCCAATTTGACCATGATCATCAGTAATAATGATTTCATCACAGTATTCGCTGACTTGTTCCCGGAACCAGTCAGCATCATATTTGCAATAAGTTCCAGCCCAAACAACGTGAATGCCCATTTCCCGCGCTAAAATTTTGGTTATAGCGGCAGCGTGGGTGTTATCACCAAAGACGACTGCTTTTTTACCTGTTAAGTTCTGACAGTCAATTGAACGGGAAAACCAAGCAGCCTGAGATACATGCAGTGTTTGCTCGTTTATGAAGTCTTCGTAGTCAACCTCAGCGCCTTGGGCATTAATTATCTGCTGAATTTTACGGATGCAGCGAGCAGTTTCAACTACACCCATAGGAGTAATATCTACGTAGGGTATTCCAAATTCTGCTTCTAGATAACCAGCTGCCATTGAGCCAAGTTCACGATAAGGACAAAGATTGAACCAAGCACGAGGCAAGTTTTTCAACTCATGAACCGAAGCACCTTCAGGAATAGCAGCATTTACCTCAATTCCTAAGTCTGCCATTAATCGTTTCAACTCGGTGCAGTCGTGCTGGTTGTGAAAGCCAAGAGTAGAAATACCGATGATATTAACAGAGGGCTTTTCGGTTTTGCCTTCTGGAAGTTCGCCCTTTTTGCGAGCTTTTTCGATGTAGAACTGGACAATTTGATGCAGAGTGCGATCGGCTGCTTGCAATTCGTTGACCCGATAGTGGTTAACATCCGCCAGCATCACATCACCTTTGGCTTCCAACTGCGCCCGTTCGACGAAGTTTTGCAAATCTTCTTGCAAAATACTAGAAGTACAGGTAGGGGTAAGAACAATCAAGTCTGGATGTTCTTCGGCGTCTTTACGGGTAATATTGTCTACCACCTTTTCTTGGGAACCACGCGCCAAAACGTTGCGATCAACAACACTAGCAGTTACTGGGGTGAAGTTTCGTTCCCGTTCCAGCATTGAGCGCATGACGTTAAAGTAGTCATCGCCCAGTGGTGCGTGCATGATAGCATGAACGTTTTTGAAAGAACTGGCAACCCGCAGAGTACCGATATGGGCTGGGCCTGCATACATCCAGTAAGCCAATTTCATAATAGTGTTCTCCGTTTAAATTAAACCAAGCGTGTCCGAATAAGAGGTGGACTTTTGTGTTTAATTATTAAGTCGTTTTTGATTCTCTCAAATGTTCTAGCCTGACAGTAGTTGCCTTCTTGTAAGTTTACATCCCCTAATAAAGCTTGAGACGTTGTTGCTGCTTGGGATTGGATGCTCTACTAAAACAACATTCGTGTTGCTAAAGTTCAATAAAAATTAACGTTTCGGTAAATTCCTTAGCATTCGAGAACTTGCAAGGTAATGATGGTAAATTGCTGGCGATCGCAGCTAGTTGTGACTATAACGTGATACTACATATAATCCTAGTAGCCTGTAACAAAGATTTTGACAGTCTAAAAATTTCTTAGTAAGCACTGAAGTGCTTAAACGAGGTATAAAGCCCCTACTAAACCTATCAAAATTAGTGTGATGATAGAGAAACTTAATCAGAAGCACAAACCAACTAAAAAACCATCTCTAGAATACTATTTAAATCTTCAATATCCTGTGACTTTATATCCTGATCCAGAAGGAGGATATGTTGCTCAAATTAAAGATTTACCTGGATGTCTCTCTCAAGGTGAAACTTTAGAAGAGGCGATGACAAATATCAATGAGGCGCGGGAGTTGTGGATTGAAACTGTGTATGAAGCCGGGGATGAAATACCTTTGCCTAGTAATGATGAAACTTATAGTGGTAAGTTGTTGGTACGGATGCCAAAGTCTTTGCATCGTCGCTTGGTTGAGAAAGCAGAAGTCGATGGTGTCATCTATTGTTTGAGGTGGGGTTTGGGAAATTTCTGGAGAATTCGTTTTTGGATGTTTCTTCCATTTCTGCTTTACCACCTCCAAATTTTCTTCCCTTGTGGCTGTTTAATGTTTAAGCGTCAGGGTAAATTTCCAATAGCCTTTATTCTTTGCAGATTTTTCGTCATTTCGGAGTCCTAACTCCAACAAACAATCAAGTGCTGTCTGAACTTCTTCCAATTCCTCTTGCTGGTTAAGACTAGATTTTGCAGGATGCTTTAAGTTGTTGACCAGTTTGTTTGATCTGATGAAGTAAATCTTCTTTTTTTGTACCATACTCAATTGTGCGACTTCTTTTTCCGCTTGCTTGTTTAGTTTGGTATCCTGTAAAGCGCAATTTGTTAGTTTCCCACTTGACAACAAGCGCTGCTTTTAAATCTTCTGGTTGTTGTTCGGCTAATAAAAGTAAAGCATCTACCAAACTTAGAACATTCTCTAAAACTGACTCATCCCAACGAATATTTCTTACCATCGGTCAAATATAAAGAGAATCTTAATAAAATTAAATTGCCCAAACAAACAATTGACCTCGTAAATAAAAACATGAGGTCAAATAAATGACTACAAGGAAACAAACTTCCAGCCTAAATCAGAAAATTATCACTTTATTACTAGTCCTGAAAATCTTACTTGTCGGTATCCAAGCTGAAAACCGTATTCAACAAGAAGACGCATCCATCGAAGTCTTAATTTGGATGATTAACCAGTGCATCCCGATACTGCAAAAAACTGAGAACCTAGAAGATAAAAATAAGAAATAGAAAAAACCCCATCCCTAAGCAATACTGCTCGGATAAGATAAATCGATTGACATTTAAATACTGTAGAGACGTTGCAGTGCAACGTCTCTACAACCCTTGCGGGAGGGGTTATAACTTATGCAGCTACCAAACGCCTTAAAGATTCGGCGCGGCGTTTAGCAGTGGCATTTTTCGGATCATATTTGAGTGCTTCTTCGTAAGCTTGTAGTGCTTGAGCAGTTAAATTTTTGCGCTCGTATGCATGAGCTAGATTATTTAAAGCTGTGACATAATCAGGTTTGGTTTTCAGCGCTTCTTTGTATTGACGAATTGCTAAATCATATTGTTCTTGAGCAAAGTAAACGTAACCCAAGCCGTTATAAATCCCAGCAATATTTTTTTCTTCCTCTTCTTCTGCGGCTTTCAAAGCTTTTTGAAACAGAGTCACCGCTTGAGTATAAACTTTTTTCTCGGAATAAATACTAGCTAATTCGTAATACTCTTGAGCCGTTCCCTTTTCTTTTGCCAGCTTATTTCGCAAGCGTGAAAAGTTTCTTTCTATCTTGCGATTTTTGAAAATCTGGGGAACAACATTGATAAAGGTGAATAAGAGAATACCCACCAAAATTGCAAGATAAATAACTGGTAAATTGTTATCCATTGCCTTTATTAAAAATATCTTCTTTATCTATTATCAACTTCTTGGCTACAGTTGATAGTTAAGAGTCAAGTGTCCAGAGTAAATAGTTTTTTGACCATTGACCAATGACCAATGGCCATTTTACGGTAAACCCCAGTGTTGAGCGCGCTGCTGGAGCCAACCTTTTTCCAAATACCGTGCGATCGCTCCATTTACTTGGCGTCGCAAATCATCATACTGCAATCCCTTGGGCATGACTACAGATAAAGGCTCAGTTGATAGCTTGACTGGCACTAGCCGATATTGAGGATATTGTTGCACCCAGCCACTCAGAACGCTAGTATCGGCAGCAAAAGCCACTACTGTATTATTTTCTAAAAGCGATCGCCCTTCTGCATAGGAATTCACCCCGACCAAATCTGCTTGTGGCAAATAATACTTAATATCAGCTATGGTACTGGAATTTTTGAGAACGGCTATTTTCTGTTTATCTATGTCGCCTAGCTTCTGTATAGAGGTATTTTTGGTAATTAATCTCGTGCCATCAAAGTAGTAAGGTATACTTAAACTCACTAAGCGGGCGCGTGATTCGGTTGCTGTCACTCTGGCAATAGTGAGATCAACTTTATGATCTATAACTTGTGAAAGGCGATCGCGATTCGCTACAGGTTTGAATTTAACAGCATTATCTTTCCCAAGTAAGTCTGCTGCTAATTTTTGGGCTAAGTCAATCTCAAAACCTTGAAGATTACCCTTTGTATCTGTAAATCCCAACGGACGCAAATTATCTTTGACAGCTATATTCAAATAGCCCCGCCGCCGAATTTCTGGCAGTTCTGCGGCAGATGCTGATGATTGGGTATCTGCAATAACAAGGGCAAATAGCAACAACAAAAGAATTATTTTTTTGCCAATACTCCGCAAAAAGTAATTGCGGGTGGTAGGTTTTGGGTGCAGGGTTTTTCTCCCTACCGCCCTATTTTCCCATCCCCCCATCATTACCTGTTTGGGATTACCCATTTTTAACTCTTTGCTTGGCTTGCTAATTCTGCTACTTTAGCAAAACCAGTTGGATCGAGGACTGCCATTTGTGCCAACATTTTACGATTGAGTAAGATGTTAGCTTTTTTGAGATTACCGATAAACTGGCTATAGCTCATGCCCTGTTGACGAACAGCAGCGTTGATCCGGGTGATCCAGAGGCGACGGAAGTCACGCTTGCGCTTTTTGCGATCGCGATAAGAACTCCGCAGCGCCTTCATCACTTGTTGATTGGCGGTTCTAAACAGAGTGGAGTGAGATCCACGAAAACCTTTGGCGAGTTTGAGAATTTTTTTGCGGCGTTTACGAGCAACATTACCGCGTTTTACCCTTGTCATGGCTTAAATTTTCCTGAAAAAATTACAAATAGGGGAGCATCAAGCGTACATTTTCGGCGTCGCGCTCGTCAACAAGAACCATTTTGGAAAGCTTACGCTTTTTGTTGGAGCTTTTGTGTTCGAGCAGGTGGTTTTTGAATGCCTTGCGACGTACGATTTTACCACTGCCGGTGGCGCGGAATCTTTTTGCCGCAGCTTTACGAGTTTTAAGTTTGGGCATGAGGATGGCTATAATTCGACACAATCCATCATTATAAACTATTGAGTTTGAAACGAACCGCCAAGACGCGAAGAACGCCAAGAAAAAGAGGAGAAGTTAAAGATGGATGAGGTGGTGATTGTTGAATATGATCCGCGATGGCAAGTTATGTTTGCGGAAGAGGCGACAGTTATTTGGCAGGCACTAGGCAGTGATTTGGTTGTTGAGATTGAGCATATTGGCAGCACAGCAGTACCAAGGCTGGCAGCAAAACCAGTGATTGATATTATGGTGGGAGTGCGTTCTCTAGAAGATGGAAAGCTGGCCATTCCTGTGTTGGAAGCACTAGGATACGTCTATTGGCGAGATGATCCACGTCCAGGAAGGATGTTTTTTGTGAAAGGAATGCCCCCATACGGCAACCAGCGCACGCATCATGTTCACATTGTTGAGGTGTATGGAGAGTTTTGGCAACAACGAAAGTTATTCCGGGATTATTTGCGGATGCATCCTGAAGAGGTAAAGCGCTATGAAGCTTTAAAAAGAGATTTAGCAGTACGTTTCTCTACAGATCGAGAAGCTTACACTGAGGGAAAAAGTGAGTATATTCAAGCTGTAATGAAAAAAGCACGATGTCAGTAGCTTTGAGAATATTAATTAAATAACACATTCAGGAAACTGTCGCTTTAATGCGGGGAAGACAGGACATGGTGTTGAGGTTTGCAAATTCTCTGGTTTACTCCAAGTAAAGGGCGCTTTTTGAGCAGCAGACATCCACAACAGGCGTTTTGCCCGTGTCATGGCGACGTAGAGTAAACGATACTCTTCTGCTGTTTTGAGGTATTTTGCTTGTTCCCAAGCTGGGCTTACATCTGGTAAATCTACTTGAGTGTGAAGTGCTGCTCGAATTTGGGCGCGGGCGACTTCTGATAAGGTAAAGTCTCCTAAAAATTGGCTTTGGGGAGGAACCCAAAAGCGACCAGGTATTAAGTTTTCATGCATAAATGGTAGAAATACGTAATCCCAGTCTAGACCCTTGGCTTTATGCATGGTGATAATTGTCAGTTGACCGCGACGGGTATAACGGGCTTCTAAATCTTCTGTTTCTACGGATTCAAATCTTTCGGAACTAACGATTTCACTGAGGATATTCAGCATATTTGTCATTGAAGCATGACCAGCTATTTGTATATTCACCCTTTCTGCGAGTTTGTCAGCAGTTGCAAGTTCTGCTTGGTCGTAATTTAATGCCAAAGCTAGGAAGGAAATCAGCTGATACAGAGGTAGTTCCATCCGCGCCCGCAGTAAACTTCGACATAGATGTGCGGCTTTTTGTACTGCTTCTGGCTGGGGTGCAGACAAGGGGCCTGGGTACAAGAATTCTTCAGGTACAGAAGCAGGGGCGTTGAGGTCTTGAGTGGGGATTAACTGTCTTTGTACAAAGACTTCTAAGGCTGCTTTCAAGTGATCGGCGGAGTGGGGGCGATCGCAAAATTGTAATAATGCCAAAATTTCTTGGGGTACATGGGAATGGCGATCGCGTTCTCCGACATCATACAGTGTAATTTGATGCTCTTTACATACAGCCGTCAATGCTTCTGCTAACCATCTACCTTGACGGTTTTCTCTCACTAAGATAGCTGCACTAATTGCATTTGCTTCTGGAACAAATAACTGAATTACTCTTTGAGAGAGCAATTCAACTGTGTGATGAATATCACGTGGAGTATACAGTTCTAGTCCCCGTCCGACTGGTTGAGGATTCGCATCTGGTTGAGGGTCATTGGGGTTAACAAGGCGAATCGTTTGAGGACGGAAAGGGGAAGTGGGAGGATTAAAAGATCCTTGATTCTTGGCTTGATAGGAACTATTTACCCATTGCAAAACGAAATTGGCAGCATCAATAATCATTTTGGTACTGCGACCTGCTTGATCCATTGTTGCTAAACGATTTTTGCTGTTGCAATCTTCGCAAAACTCACGGAAATAAATCGGGTCTGCGGGGGTGAAGGTGGAGTTAATTGCTTGGTTGGGGTCGCCGACACGAATCAGGTTTGGTTGGTTGGGATTGTCGAGATTGGTGGCAAGAATTTGTAATAGTTTGGTTTGCAGGGGACTAGAGTCTTGGGCTTCGTCTTCAAAAACGGCGAATACTTGGTTTTGTTCGATTTTGCGGGCGCTGGAATTTTCTAGGACTCGCAGTGCGGCTAAAATCATGTCGTCGTAGTCAATGAAGTCACGCGATCGCATTAATTTTTGGTACTGTTCGTATAATCCCGCAGCAACAGTTAAAATTTCATAGTTATCTGTGGTTTGTTGACCCAAGCGTCGTAAATCTTCTGGCAACATTCCCGAACTTTTTGCTTCATGAATCACGGTTGTTGCCAAGTCTGGTAAGACTTCTGTTCGCAATACTGACTGACGGCGTAATCTTTCGGTTTCTTCGCCGTCAAATTGTATACCTTCTAGTAAGCGAAAATAATGCCCTGGATAGCTAGCAATCCATTGTTCTACGGCAGTACGGATGAAACGATGGCTTTGGTTTGGCGTAATTAATGTGACATTGTCTAATTGCAATCCTGATAAATCGGAATGACGACTAGCAATATTTAAAGCTAGTCCATGCAGCGTATATACAACAAAACCAGTTTGAGGTAGTGATAATTCTTCACGCAAGTATTTACGGATTTTGACTTTGATATTAGCAACAGCAGAACGAGTGAATGTCACAACTACCAACTGACGACGTTGAGACGAACCTGAAGAATTTGAACGCTGATACTGACGGGCGATCGCGATCGCCGCCGCCGCCGCCATTCCTGTAGATTTACCAGCGCCAGGAACAGCAGAGACAGCCAATGGCCCAGAGTGCCAATCAGCCATTTGTTGCTGTCCAGGACGCAGACGATTGCGAATGCTTAAAATTGCACTTTCTCTGAGAGAAGATAAAGTGGACTGAGGATCAGCTTCGATTGGATATGATTCTTGAGGCACTAGATGTTTAAAATGAGGTCTTACTTTAAGATTTTAGATTTTCACTACAATCAACAACCAACTATCAACCACAACCACTAACTTGACTGCTGTATCACCCTAGAGTGAAGATAAAATGGTTGAGACTGTTGCCAAAGTATAGGCGATTTTTGATGTCGCCTTGCTCTGTTAGTTCTTTTCGTCGATTGGAAAACAGAGTTTTAGACTAACAGAACAAACCATATTCAAGCCTGCATGGGCAGGCTTTGTTTGTCTAGTAGTATTGAGGCGTTAAATTACGCCTCAATACTACTAGAAGCAAAAATCGACTTTTGCAAGCAGTCTATATTTATCAGCAGCAAGTTCAGTGAGGGATGACAGTGGAGACACTTGTGGAAAAGCAGAAGCTAGGTGTAAATATTGTTATGAAGAAAGGCGATCGCGTTCGTGTTAAAGAATCCGTGGTAGTGTACCATCATCCCGAACATCGCGGTAATGCATTTGACCTGAAAGGTACAGAGGGAGAAGTGATGGATATTGTTACCCAGTGGCACGATAGACCAGTTAGTGCTAACTTGCCAGTCTTAGTGAAGTTTAGTAAAAAATTTAAAGCTCACTTCCGTGAACAGGAGTTAGAAATTATCTAACATCCCTCATTGGCGGCGAAAAAACTGCATTATATTAAATTCGCCGCGCATTTTTTTAAGATCTCGACGATGCTGTTCTGCTATTGCGTAGTACCACTCACAGTATTCTTGATACTCTGATCTCGTTTTAACTTCGTGATAAAACTGGTGAGTTGTTTGGTAAACAGCAAAACCTTCCTCAACTTGAGGTTGAGGCAAAGGAATAATATATGGTAAGTCTTTAGACATAAGGAGTCAAAAGTAATTGTGCCACTCCTGATCCATTATTACTTAGCCAGTTCTTGATCACAGTTATTTGGCTTTCAAATTAAAGCCAACCTCTTAAACGATATACGAACATACCCACATATTCTTTTGCTGCCGCAGTAAATTTGTATAAATTAGAACTATCTGGTAGCAAACTCAAGATAGCAGCCTTGGGAGTATGGGCTAGCGCTTCCATTTCACTTTGAGTCACAAGAAAGTCAGTAGGTGCAGGGATAGCGTCAATGCCCTGACGCTTAAAGATTAAGAAAGATCGCGGCATATGCATAGCTGAAGTCACCAGTAAAATCTGGCGAATTCCACGAGTATCAAGTATTTTTTTGACATTTACTGCATTTTGGTAGGTATTGAGAGATTCCGATTCTTGAATGAGAACTTCTGGTGGAACACCAATGGATGTAAGGACTTGAGCCATATCTTCAGATTCTGCTAAACCTTGGTTATCGTCCCAATTGATACGTCCACCGCTCAGAATAATCACGGGGGCTTTGTTTTGGCGGTAAAGTTGAGCAGCATAAATCACACGATCGCCAGCTTCATTTAAATCTACACCCGGTCGTGGTGGTAAAGCTGGTTTGGTAGCACCGCCCAATACAACTATCGCTTCAGCATTTGGTAGTTGCGCGGGTGATAAATACTGCCATTCGAGCGATCGCACCATGAGATTAGCAATCCAGGCGTTACTACTCAATAACAATATCAGCAGTGCCAATATCATCGCGATCGCTGCTGTACGAGGGCGTTTCCATACCATAAACAGTGCTACCACCAGACAAATACTAGCTAGCCCCAAAGGATAAAAAAATAGTGGTAGCAACTTTGAGAGATATAAGAACATAAAGAGGGATCGGGAATCGGGGACAAGGGGATTGGGGACAAGGGATCGGGGACAACAGAGGAGGGAGACAAAGGGGACAACTAATTAGTTATCGGTGATCAGTGATCAAATTAAACTGATCACTGTTAAGGTGATTCATGCTCAATCCCCAATTCCCAATCCCTGATCTGTGATCCCCAAAACTTTTTTACCTCCGCCAAAATTGTGGCCAGTTGGAATTATCAGATGAACGACGGTAACGACGTATAGGCTTTCGGATGCGTCGTTTGACAGTTGGGGTAGGGGGTAATTCTAGCTGTGTCTCATCTGTTAATTCATCAGGAATTTGAGTTCTAGTTTCTTCCTTGCTTTTCCACCAAGCAATCAGCCAGCCTCCGCCAATACCAGCCAACGAACCCAGCAAGATGCTTACAGATGGTTTGTATCCCAAAAAGACAAAGCCAAGTAAGAAAAATAACCAGTATTTCAAACCTGCATCAATACCCTCAGAAGAAGCAATTGCATCACTCTGAGGGCTACTTTTATTAGCAGTAGTCAGCCAGCCTACAGCCAAACCACCCAACACACCCAAGAAAAGGCTTATAGGTAGTGCATAACCAACTACCAAAAAAATGAGTGTTAAAAATACCCCAAACAGGATTTGATTGAGAAAGTTGGGCGAAACCGATAGAAATTGGTTGAAATTGTTCTTTTGTGGTGCCATCAGGTCAACCTCTAACAGGATTTTGGATTTTGGAGCCACTGCGTTGCGGAGGTATTTTCAGAAGCCGCTTCCCGTCTACCCTCCGTTGTAGCACGTGGCGTGATTTTGGATTTTAGATTTCGGAGTCAATGACAAAAATTACTTTTCTACTCAGTAATAACTTCCAATCCAAAATCTCAAATCCTCTATTAAGGCATTAGTTTAGATATTTCCTTTAATTGTGCCTGTATTGGTTGAGTTGTGTCCAAAATTTTTACTAGTGGTTTTTCTTTTTCAGTCCAAGTCTCAGCAGCAGCAAGTTGTGAATCCAACAATTCAGCAGTTGCATCAGCAATATCACCAGTGCGGTGTTGTAGACGTTGTTGTAAAACTTCTGGCGGTGCAGTGCAACCCAGAATTTGTAAAGGTATTTGCTTATCTTGGGCTTGAGCGATCGCTTCTTGTCGTAATTGCTGGCGATCGTACTTAGCATCTAAAATCACATTAAAACCTTGACTTGCGAGCATTATTCCCAATTCCAGCAAACGTGCATAGGTTTTTTGAGTCATTTCGGGTGTATACAAATCATCTCCACCAGCTTGCAGTAGAGGAATCCCCGCTAAATGCTTCCGCACTGCATCTGAACGCAGGTGAATTGCTCCGATCTGTTGAGCTAAATACCTAGCCGTTGTACTTTTGCCAGAACCAGATACTCCGGACATTAAAGTTAAGTGTCCTTGACGCGGTTGAGTATACTCCCACGCCTGCTGGTAATAAGCCGCAGCAGTTTTCGCCGCCTCTTGCTTGGCTTCTGGCGGTACACCAGGATCATCTAACAAAAACGAAGTTACTTTTGCTCTCACATACGCTTGGCGGCTTAAATACAAAGGTAATACCTGCAAACCTTCCCAGTCTCCAGTTTGCTCAATATAAGTATTCAAAAACACATTAGCTAAATCTTTGCACTGCCGTGCTTCCAAGTCCATCACTGTAAACGCCACATCGTACATGACATCAGCAAAGCGAAACGGCTCATTAAACTCTATACAGTCAAAGAGCAAAATTTTATCTTGCCATCGCGCAATATTTCTTAAATGCAGATCACCGTGACATTCCTTAATATAGTTGTGATTAATGCGACTTTTAAATAAATCTGCACGTTCTGCAAAAAAGCGATCGCTATACTGCTTTGTTTCCTCAAACTGCACTTGAGTTTGTGGTCCACCAATATATTTTTCCGTTTGCTGGTAATTTTCGTCAAATGCAGCCCGGACTTGTGATACTTCCCCAAAAGAACGAATGTAATCATTGGTAGCACTTTTACCGTGAAACTCTGCTACTATTCGTCCCAATTCTGCTATGTGTTTCTCCTCTAACTTCCCCTGCTCAAACATTTCACTCAGCAAAGCTTCCTGGGGAAACTGACGCATTTTCAACGCATACTCTACAGCTTCTGCTCCCCCTAGTTGATATTGCTCGCCTACCAAACTTATAGGCAATACTTCTAGATATAATTCCCCAGCACCTCGTTGATTTAACCTCAACTCTTCCTGACAAAAATGCTGGCGCTTTTCCAATGTCGAATAATCCAAAAAGCCAAAATTTACAGGCTTCTTCAACTTATAAACATAATCCCCAGTCAACAACACATAAGAAACATGCGTCTGAATTAACTTTACTGGTTCTTGTACAGCATGAGGATAAAACTCAGGCTGTAACATCTGTTCAATTAAAGGTGGAATAGAAACAGTCATATTTTTTCTTTGTGTCCTACTTGTCCTACTGTTCGAGAAGCCCTTCGGGTACTCTACGAGAAGCCTATGAGCGCGTCTATGTATTCTATGTAATTCAATCAACAAAAAACCAGGGTTTTCACCCTGGTCTTTTCAGCAATTATGACAAACTGTATCAACCTTTGCTGGAAGCAAAAAAACTCAAATGGTAAGGTGTTCCCTTTGCTGGATGAGTTTGAACTTCTCGGATCACCGTTTTACCGCGCCAATCCAAATCTGTTACATTGAGTTCAAACTCAGTTTTATTGACACGAGCCTTCTTGAGCAAGTTCTCAACAGTTTTAGCATCAACTACTAGAGAAATAGACTCGCTACCTTTGTGACCATACAAATTAGCAGGTATAAATCCAGAACGACGCAAAGCATTAGGTTTGCTACCTTCCGGCCGCTTTTTACAATCAATCGTAAGTTCCATAGAAATTGTGAGTTGTTAATTGACAAATTGGGGGATCGGGGAAAGGGGATCAGGATCAGGATCAGGGAAAGGGGATTAGTGTTTATTCTCTTCCTTATCTCCCTTGTCCTCCTTGTCCTCCTTGTCCTCCTTGTCCTCCTTGTCCCCGATCCCTGATCCCCGATCCCTGATCGCTAACCTAAGCACTCAGCAATGAAGCTGGAGAACCATCGGCGTGTAGCAAAGCCCGTTTGGGGCCATGTATCGGGTCTTCGACAATGATAGTTTGATCGCGGCTGGCTCCTAAAGAAACAATCGCGATCGGCACTTCCATTAATTCTGCCAAAAATTTGAGATAATCCAACGCTTGGCGTGGCAAGTCATCTAAAGAACGGCAGTTACTGGTAGACTGCTGCCATCCAGGTAAGGTTTTGTAAACCGGACGACACTGAGTAAACTTACGGGCGCTTGTGGGAAAATGCTCACAGCGTTCCCCATCTATCTCATAGGCAATACAAACTTTAATCTCCTCTAGTTGATCAAGGACATCTAGTTTAGTAATCGCCAAACAGTCCAAGCCATTGATACGCACAGCATAGCGACCAATGACCGCATCAAACCAGCCACATCGGCGTTTGCGTCCGGTGGTTGTGCCAAATTCTGCACCAAGGGAACACAACAATTCTCCTAATTCCCCATCTAATTCTGTGGGGAAAGGCCCTTCGCCAACACGAGTAGTATAGGCTTTTGCTACCCCAATTACCCGGTCTATCATTGTCGGGCCTAGCCCTGAACCAACACAAGCCCCGCCAGCTACTGGGTTAGAAGAGGTGACGTAGGGATAAGTCCCATGATCTAGATCAAGAAGTGTACCTTGTGCGCCTTCAAATAATATATTACGTCGTCGCTGAATCGCATCGTAGATTTTTAAGGAGGTATCGACTACATGAGGTCGCAATCTTTCCGCATACCCCAGATATTCATCTATCACCTTCTGGGGTTCTAGCGGTGGTAAGTTGTAAAGCTTTTCTAAAATGACGTTTTTATAATTGATCGTCCACTCTAGTTGATCACGTAGTCCTCGGAAGTCCATCAAGTCTAACATCCTGATGCCTGTCCGTTCCGATTTGTCGGCATAGGTTGGACCAATACCTCGACCAGTCGTACCTATTTTATGATTTCCTCGGCGTTCCTCTGATGCCTGATCAATCAAGCGATGATAAGGCATCGTTACGTGTGCTGTTTGAGCAATTAATAAATTGTTGGTAGAAATGCCAAGTTCTTCTATTTGATCGAGTTCTGCGATTAAAACCTGTGGATCGATGACTGTTCCAGAACCAATAATGCACTCTGTATCCGGGTACAAAATACCAGAGGGAATCAAATGCAATTTAAAGGTTTGACCCTTGACTACAATTGTGTGTCCAGCATTGACACCCCCTTGATAACGTACTACCACATCTGCGGAGCGGCTGAGTAAGTCGGTGATTTTTCCTTTTCCTTCATCGCCCCACTGGGCACCTATAACAATAACGTTAGCCAAGAGTTTATATTAAAAAGCTAAAGTTTTCACAAATTGAAATTATCGCCAAATTTTGCAGCAGATGTCAACCTTTTAAAACAAAAATATTAGTAGGGGCGATCGCAGACAGATATCACATCAAACGAAATAGCAATTGGCAAGTGTGTCTTTGCGAACAAATCAAATTAGTTATTGATATGAGCGATCGCCCATATTAATTGCAAGCTTTTTCAGTGAGCGATCACACTTTGGTTTTCGTACAAAACACTGAATTTCAAGCATAAAATTAAAAGCTTTTAAGGTAAATAAGCAGGAATAAACACAGCTAGGTTACTAACAGTAAACAAACACCAAACCCTACCAATGACAAATAACACGACAACAAGCAAATTATTTTTTTATTTGTTACTGTTAATAATAATTAATATTTGTTCTGAATAGCACTACTATGACTTTATACGCAGAGTTACACAGACACCTTGGTGGTTCGGTTGTACCACGAGTTTTATGGCGGTACTTTGAACGTCATTCGTCGGAGTTAATTTCTCGGTTTGCTGACTATGAAGGTTTTGAAGAGTTTTACACACGTCCGCGTAATACTTTAGATGAGTATTTAGAGTTACACACTCTTGTAGAAAGTGTACAAACTGTAGAGACTCTACCCTACTTTATTTATCGGCTATTACGGGGTGCTTATATATTTGAAAATTTGGCTTACTTAGAACTGCGTTATACACCTTATCTACGAACACCAGAACACCTGAGTCAATCACAAAGAATTGACAAAATGGCAGAAATTGTCGAAGTTGTAGGTAAGGCAAGTAAACTACCTGAATATCCGATTGTCACTAGTCAAATTCTTTGTATGCATTCGCGCCTACCCTATGAGGTGAATAAAGCGATTGTAGACTTAGCTGCACAAAATAAGCAGTACGTTTGTGCAGTAGACGTGGCAGGGGGAGATAGTTATTATGGCGATCGCCTAGAAGAATGGGTAGAACTATATAACTATGCGCTGTCTTTAGGAATTGGTACAACAGGACACCTTTACGAAACAACAGTCGGTTGTTATCCAGAACTGTTACCATTTTTGATGCGAATTGGTCATGGAATCCAAATTCCTTTGTTGTACCCTGAATTACTTCCAGATTTAGCAAAACAGAATCAGTGTTTGGAAGTTTGCCCCACAACTTACCTAAAAACAGGTACGTTAGAAGATATCCGCCAACTTAAGATTGTCTTCGACCGTTGTTTTGATGCTGGAGTCGATATCGCCATTTGCACAGATAACGCTGGACTACACAACGTCCGCTTACCGTTTGAGTACGAAAATCTTCTCACCTACGACATAATTAATTTTCAACAACTCCAAGCTTGTCAGGATGCAGCTTTCCGTCATGCTTTTGCTTGGCCTTACAGTCAACGTCCAGCATCACTATTAAATGGATTGCTGAATCCTGAAGATACTAAGCTTGTAGCTATGAAAAATTAGAACAGTTACCAGTTATCAGTTAACAGTGACCAGTTTAAATTTGATAACTGATAACTGATAACTGAATTCTAAGCTCCTACTGTTGCACCTCCGGCTGTTTTCCAAGCGGATAAACCACCTTTAATTTCACAGACATGAGCAAATCCAGCCTCTTTTAAAAGTTGTGAAGCTTCGGCTGCTTGTTTGTCGTTTTCACCATAAACAAAAATCTCGCGCTTGCTATGGAAAGCAATTTTAGCGCGGTCTGCCAAGTCAGCTAAGGGAATGGGTACTGCTCCTGTAATATGACCTGTATTGTAGCTGCTGCGATCGCGTACATCCAAAATCGTAAAACCAGGTTGACCCAATTCCAGACGAGATTTCAAGTCGTGTGCAACAGAATCAAGCATAATAGCCACCTAAATTAATTGTTTTTGCCTAATAGTTTGTTGATTTCCACTATCAACAGCAATCTATCAAAAAACTTATTTTTATCGAGCTTTTTTTAAAAAGAATAAATATTTTCATGAAGATTGATAAATATATATGCTTTTATATCAAGAAATATAAATTTATGTATATCTAATTAATAGACAAGTGAGAGTTTATTCCATGCTGTCCACAATTAATTGAAATTCCTTCAATACTTGCAAGGCGATCGCATAATAATCGCTTTTAGAGCAGAGGAGCAGGGAAACAGATAGGGATATTAATGATGTACTCTGTTATGAACGAAAAAGTCCTTGACAATCTTAGCAATATCTGAAACAGTTGCTATACCTTAATGACAATAGTTTTTCAGGTTGATATGACATAGTTATCACACTGTTTTTGCTCTGCTCTCTGGGAACACAGAGAACAAAATGTAGCTTATTTTCGAGTAAGCAGGCAACAATTTTTCCTTGACTAAATTTTAAATTTCCTATAAATATACTCTTATTAACCGTTTAATAAGCTGTTTAAAACTATTTAGCCTTGTTAAAAAGTCTTATTAATTACGGATTAAATATTATAGCGTTTCCTAAGCTACTGAGGTACACCTAATCTTTTTCAATCTTTATCCAAAAATATAACCAAATTTAAAACCGTACCTCACTAGGTCGGAAAACGCTATAACTTGTCAAGTTAATATCAATTCTGCTGATTTTTTGTGTCTTACTTTATCTCCGCTGCAAAATTCTGTAAATCGCTGTTATATTGCCCAGATCCTAAAAGCTTGACTATACAACGATTGTGGGCGACCATTCGCCCCATCAGAGCAGAAATTAAATTTTCCCAGAGTAAAAACAATGCAGAAAACCGAAAAAAATATCATAAAAAAGAGAGTCGCACCCTTTGCTGAGGTTTGGGAGTGTTCAGTTACTCAAAGCAAATCCTTACATACTACTGCTGAGTTTGAGGATGGACAAATCATCGCTAATTTTAGCCCGAAAGAAATCCTTGATAGTCCTAGTTATTTAACTGTCCAAATTGGCGAGCATCAACATATTATGCTCGACCCTGAGTTTTTGCAATATATCAATCATAGCTGCGCTCCTAATGTTTTTTTTGATACGAAAAATAGGATATTGATTACTCTTAGAAAAATAGAAATTGGAGAAGAATTAAAATTCTTTTATCCCTCAACGGAATGGTCAATGGATCGAGGATTTAATTGTATTTGTCAAAGTGAAAATTGCCTGGGATATATCCAAGGAGCAGCCCATATACCCCTCAATATTTTGACAAAATATAAACTGTCCCAGTATATACAGCAAAAGCTAAATGGTTTGTAAAGAAATGATGCCATTGCTAATAGAAAGGCTACAAAATGAATCAGGCATTGCTTTGTCTCAAAATAGAGCGGACAGCTTGTGGGAAAGATTTCAAGACGGCTTTGCACATTTTGTCGTTATTCAGGGTCAAATCATTGGCTGTTGTTTTATTTGGCATGATTCGCTGAAAGCAAATTCAGAATCAAAATATGTTGAATTGGGAACCTTATGGGTTCAAAAGCAGTACCGAACATCAGCACTTTTGGAAATCAGCAATAATATCAAACGTATAGCAAAAGGAAAGAAAATTCTAGGCTTTTGTAAAGACCTCAAAGTCGCAAGATTTTTTGTGATGAGTTCTCTGTTTCCCTTTAGTTCAATTGCTAACTGGAAAAATTGCCCAACAGAAGTAATTGAATCATGCCAGCTTGAAGGGTGGCATCCCACTGATATCTCAACCCAGAGTCGGTACAGCTGCGTATTGTATCTTGAAAAGAATCATGAACTTACATCTTGGTACTTAATCTATGAATAATTCTGAAAAAACTCAGCTATGAAGGAGTGCGTCAAACAGTCGAACTAGGGTTTAAAGAAAATCAAGCGTACTCAAGATAGTTCATTTGGCAATAAAATGGATATCAAATCCCTTTTATACTCCCATAATTTCCCTCACGGCCAAGCTGTGCTGTGGCGAGACTACCCTAGTCAAGGTCTACTAGATGGTATCCACAATCCAAGTTTTACCAAAAGAAGTCGTACATTTAATTACAGCTGGAGAAGTGATAGACTCTTTCGCAGCTGTAGTGCGGGAATTAGTAGAAAATTCCCTCGATGCAGGTGCAACACGGATTGTGGTTTCTCTTTGGCCAGAACAATGGCGAATCCAAGTAGCTGATAATGGCTGCGGGATGAACTTGGAAGACTTGCAACGAGCAGCATCAGCCCACAGTACCAGTAAAATTCATAGCTGTGCAGATTTATGGAAAATCACTAGTTTGGGATTTCGTGGTGAAGCGTTGCACAGTTTGACGACTTTGGCTGAGTTAGAAATCTTGAGTCGCCCATCTCCGCTTGTATCTGCTCCGTTTACTGGGGGAACACGGGTAGTATATGGCTATGGAGGGCAAATTCTACATCAACAAGCAGCCGCGATCGCACCTGGTACAGTTGTCACAGTCTCCAATCTCTTTGGTAGTTGTATCGCTAGACGTCAGGGTTTACCAGCGATCGCACAGCAAATGAAAGCAGTACAAGCAAATATCTATCAAATAGCCATTTGTCACCCGCAAGTTGCTTGGCAAGTTTGGCAAAATGACCGGGAATGGTTTAACATCTCTCCAGCTGCGACGATGGGGAAACTCCTACCGCAACTGATCCACCAGGTACGTCCGGGAGACTTACAAGAACTGCAAATAGAATTGTCTAATTCTCCCCAACATTCCCTAAATATAGTTGTGGGATTACCTGATCGCTGTCATCGCCATCGTCCAGATTGGCTGCGGGTTGCGGTAAACGGCAGAATAGTCAAAGCGCCGGAATTAGAAAAAACTATTTTAGGAGCATTTCACAGAACATTACCACGCGATCGCTATCCGGTTTGTTGTCTACATCTGGTGATTTCTCCAGATCAAATTAATTGGAACCGCAATCCCGCCAAGACAGAAATTTATCTCAATGATTTGAATTATTGGCAAAACCAAGTCAGCCAAGCCATTGAACAAGCACTCCAGATTAATTCTGACACAATTCAAGAAGCAGTTCACACTAGTAGAGTTGGGAAATTAATTAAAGTAGCAGAAGAAAGCGGTGCTTACAACATTAATCCTTCCAATTCATCTGAAGATAATTCAACTTCTCACACCTTAAAAGCCGTCGGACAAGTTAACAATACTTATATAGTCGCTGAACATCCCGGCGGTTTGTGGTTAGTGGAACAGCATATTGCTCATGAGCGGATATTGTACGAACAATTGTGCGATCGCTGGCAAATTACTCCGATGGAACCACCGATCATTCTCTATCAATTGTCCTCAGTGCAAGTGTCTCAACTACAGCGCCTTGGTTTAGATATTGAACCTTTTGGTGAACAACTCTGGGCAATCCGCAGTATACCCGCAATGTTACAGCAGCGAGACGACTGTGCAGACGCAATTTTAGAACTGAGTCGAGGAGGAGATTTACAAACAGCACAAGTAGCTGTTGCTTGTCGCAGTGCCATTCGCAATGGTACACCCCTTTCCTTACCAGAAATGCAACAAATTTTAGATGACTGGCAACGCACTCGCAACCCCCGCACCTGTCCCCACGGACGCCCAATTTTTCTATCACTCGAAGAGTCTTCTTTAGCACGGTTTTTCCGTCGTCATTGGGTGATTGGGAAGAGTCACGGGATTTAAGAGGACAAGGAAGATAAGGAGGCGTTTCAATACGGTTCGGATAAGACAAATCGATCTCAATACTGCTCGGATAAGACAAATCGATTGACATTTAAAACCTGTAGAGACGTTGCAGTGCAACGTCTCTACATGCCCAAAATTACGACGACAAATCCTTAACCGAGCAGTATTGGGAGGCGTTTGTAGTGAGGACTTTAGTCCTCGAATTTAAGTACTTAATTGTACTGACCCACTCTACATGCTTTAATCAATTAGCTTTGAAAGAATAATACAGAGGAATCCTCAGCTAGGTAATAATCAATAATTCATGACCGAGATTAATGAACGCGCCGATTTTGATAGTCCTTGGAAAGAAATTCTAGAAGCTTATTTTCCTCA
This sequence comes from Pelatocladus sp., assembly GCF_059505505.1. Lineage (NCBI taxonomy): Bacteria > Bacillati > Cyanobacteriota > Cyanophyceae > Nostocales > Hapalosiphonaceae > Pelatocladus > Pelatocladus sp. Next base: position 20,830 of record NZ_JCACKS010000216.1, read on the forward strand.
AGCAATGCAGTTCTTTTTTCCTCAAACAGCTGCATTAATTAATTGGGAACGTCCTTACGAATTTCTTGATAAAGAGTTTCAACAAATCGCCCGTAAAGCCGAACAAGGTAAACGATATGCTGATAAATTAGTTAAAGTTTGGCATACCCAAGGAGAAGAACTTTGGTTATTAGTGCATGTTGAAATTCAAGCCAAAAAAGAAGATAATTTCACCAAGCGGATGTTTACTTACAACTTTCGCATATTCGACCGCTTCGATCAACCAGCAAATAGTCTGGCAATTCTCTGTGGCGCAAATCGTGAATGGCAACCAAACAATTACAGTTACAATTATCCCGATACTCACCTAATTTTTGAATTTGGAAGTATTAAGCTTTTGGATTATGAAAATCGCTGGACTGAGTTAGAAAATAGCCGTAACCCATTTGCAACTGTGGTTATGGCGCATTTGAAAACCCAACAAACACAAAAACAACCAGAACAACGCAAAGCATGGAAATTTAGCTTGATTCGCAGGCTTTATGATTTGGGCTTACAAGAACAGGATATCCGCAACCTGTATCGATTTATTGATTGGGTTATGATATTACCAAAAGCCTTGGAAAATCAGTTTTGGGAAGAATTTAAACAGTTTGAGCAGGAGCGTAGTATGACTTATATTACGACGGGCGAACGTATAGGCTACGAGCGAGGAAAACAAGAAGGTAGACAAGAAGGCAGACAAGAAGGTGAACAAATTATTATCTTGCGACTACTACAAAGAAGGCTGGGAAAATTATCACCAGAAACTCAACAGCGCATACAGTCTCTTTCTTTAAATAAATTAGAAGCACTTGGCGAAGCTATATTAGATTTTACTGTGGTCGCAGATTTATTTAATTGGCTACAAGTAAATCAACCAGAATAAGGATAACAGAAAGGGAAGTTTGTAGTGAGGACTAAAGTCCTCATTAAGCGTCAAAGCCTTTCCTTTACTTACTTGCAAATAACCATTGTTGCAGCAGGTAGTGGAACTAATTTCTTACCATCTTTCTCACTTATATTAGACGCTAATAAATGTAACATTTCTTGCCGTTGTTCATCAGAAAGTTGGCTCGAATCTGATTGACAGAAAAAATCCATAAGCGCTTTCCCTGCTGACGAATTTTCTTCAAAACAAAGTGTTACATCCATGTATTCTGGATAATTTACCACTTCATAGGACAATCCTAGATTGTCTACAATTTCTTGCATTTTTTCCATTTGTAGCATATCTGTGAAGCCCTCTCCTGTGAGAGCAGCATATTTAAAGATGGTGTCAAATATAACAGCGTCTCTAGTATCAAGTGTGAGTAGCAAAAAGCCATTTTCTTTCAGCATCTCCATTGCTTTTTGCACAAGCTGCTGCTCGTGATCTGGCATATGATACATCGAATGGGTATAGTGAATAATATCAAACTTTTCATCTGTCCAAAATTCTTCAATTTTTTCTGGATGAACTTTTAAATCAACATCAGCAAAATCTGAAGGATTAATTTTTTGCTCATAACGCTGTCGATGTAAATGGTTTGGTTCAACAGCGACATAACGAAGCTTAAATTCTTTTGATATTTTTTGCTTGAGAGTATCTATAACCTGTACATCAAAATCACCTGGACCAGCCCCTACACTTAACACGGCTACTTGTGGGGGCTGTGGATTGAGGTGTTTTTGCATCAAATCGAGAGCTACTTGACGATTTACTTGCCAATTTTTCAGAAAAACTTGGTAGCTTGCATCATAGGCTTCATACAACTTGATTTCAATTTCGTTAGGGGAAACCATAAGCATTCTCCTAATAAGTTATAGTGTACTTTTATAGATATTACAAAACAATTTAATTCAGAATTTTACTAATATTTAATTAAATTTAAACCAATAACTCCTACAAAAATCAAGCTAATACATAAAGCTTTGGTTAGGCTGATATGTTCTTGAAACATGATTGCACCCAATATTGATGTTCCGATAATCCCTATCCCAGACCAGACAGCATACCCAACACTAACTTCAATTGTTTTAAGAGAGAATGCAAAAAAACTAAATGCTAAAGGATATCCAATAACTGCACCAATTAAGTAAGTCGGTTTTGAGAAGCCATTTGCCAATTTGAGAGAAGTAGTTCCAAAGATTTCACAAGCGATCGCCAGAAACAAAAAAACCCAAGCCATTAATTTATTCTCTAGTTCATAATTAATAATTTAACGTGATCTGTAACTGATTATAAAATTAAATTGCTAGCAAGGCGATCGCCTTGTCGAGATACAAGCCTATGTCACTTTAAAAGTGCAAGCGATCGCTAATTCTGCATGTTGCTTGAGTATGTCTTGATCTAGAGTTGAAACTGAGTATTGGGGAGTCGTGGCTACTAGGCTATCAATTCGCATTCTTGCTGCTTCGACAATGCGTTCATCAAGGCTAGCGTTGCTGAGAGAATCTACAAAATCTTGAGCGATCGCAAAGGTGCGTTCCACAGATGATGAAGGTAGATTGCGGGAGACAATGAATAAATCACAGCCAGCATTAAATGTCTGCGCCACAGTCCCAGTTTTAGTATACATATTTGAGACAGCTTTCATATCTAGGTCATCAGATACTATCACTCCTGCAAAATTAAGTTCTTCTCTGAGTATTCCTGTCAATATCGTCTGTGATAGTGTTGCAGGTACATTAGCATCTATCTGGGGAAATAAAATATGAGCAGTCATGATCATCGGCACTTGTTCGGCGATGAGTGCTTGAAAAGGTATAAGTTCGCGATTTCGTAGTTCTTCTATTGTTAAATTCAGTACTGGTAACTCTAGATGGGAATCTGTGCTGGTATCTCCGTGTCCAGGAAAGTGTTTAGCACAACCAATAATTCCAGCCTCCCGCAATCCCAGAAAATATTCACGCGCACCAGCAGCAGCAGTCTCTGGAGTCATACCAAAAGCACGAGGTCCGATAATTGGGTTACCAGGATTAGAGAAAATATCTGCTACAGGCGCCCAAGATACATTAATTCCTAGTGACTTCAGTTCTAATCCTGCTGCTTTGGCGACTTCACGCGCACGAGACTGCAATAAAAAAGCATGGGGAAATCGAGTGATTGGTAAATATGGACGATGGACAGTACCACCTTCATGATCAATAGTAATCAGCATCGAGTCACGTTCAGCATATTGCCGAATTTGATTAACTAGATCCTGATAGATTGGCAGCCATTCTTCATAGTGAACACCGTAACGAAAGTTTTTGGCGAAAAAGATCATCCCCACTGGCTTGAGTTCACTCAGTATGTGTTTATCGTCATCGTTTAATTTAGTACCAGAAATACCGACTATTAAGTGATGTCCAAAACGATGCATGTCTGGCGCTGCTGCCATTATGGATTCCTTCCTCCTCAGTTTTTTCAGCAGTTGCAACAACTTGTAATTAGAGCTAAATTAAACTTTTAGCTCTAATTAACTAAGAAAAAATTTTAACTGATTTTAACTCTGAAAAAACGTAGGAACAACACCAATAATCTCAACTCGCTTAAGCGGGTTTAAACTTTCAGCCAGAACTTTAGTTCAGGGCTTGCTGATAACTGTTTACTTTAGTCAAAAATCCGCAACAATTGCCAGCTTTTTATTATATTTCTGGTTTTTCAGACTCAGATTTTTGAGAGTTATTTTTGCTTCACTTGGTTGCATAATTACTGCTTCATAAGGTACAACTCCGGCTACTTCACTGTTGATACAACGAGCCGCTAATTGTGACAAATCCAGACTGCGAGGAGGAATATAAGGGCCGCGATCGTTTACTCGCACAATCACCGCTTTACCTGTTTGCAAGTTAGTCACTTTTAAGAAGGTATTAAAAGGCAAGGATTTGTGAGCAACTGTCAATTCATTTTGATTGAATATTTCACCATTTGCCGTTAAGCGACCATGAAAAAATGGACCATACCAAGAAGCCAAGCCATACATTTTTTTCTGGGAAGGCTTTAAACCATACATCTCTAATTGACCTTCCACAAGTGATAATGTCGGTGCGCTCATCGCGATACGCAGGTTATTCGTCCATTCAATTGCTAATAATTCAGCGCTTCTGTTGGCTTTTTGGGTAATTTGTTTGTTAATGCCAAACAGATAGCGATTTCCTGACATTAATGCTGGGACACCATCAACTAATGCTGGTTGCAGTTCTGATGCGTTTAGATTTGGTGAGTGCAACAATCGCCGCAAACGTTGTTGCATCAAAGTTGCTTGTAACCTATTGGGTAAATTTGCAATCAAGCGGTTATTCACCCAGAGTTCGTAATTACTTTCGTCGCGATGCACAACAGCTACTGGGAAAGCTGATGAAAAACTAAAAATTGGCTCAAAATGACTAGAAAAGCGGAAGAAATTATGCAGTGATTGTCCTAGATGCAGCGTCCTCAAGGACGAACGCAAAATCTTATCTGCGAGAAAATCTGCTTGGGTAGAAGCTGCTTCTATGAATGTAGCGGCTGATAAATTATTGGTAGTTTTGACAGAAGGCTGTCGAATTTCCGTCAGTTGGAGGGAAGAGCAGAATTGATTTTTGCTGCTTTTAGTCTTTGCTTTCAAAGCATTGGATGGTTTATTTAGGATAGGTTTTGATGTTTTGTCTCCCCAATCTATTTTCAGAAAACGTGTAGGTAGTAGCGTCGTAGTCCAAAATTTTAGTGATTGCTTTGGCTGTACAAAAAATGGATGAGGCTTACTAACCAGTTTACCTATATTGGCAGAAAATTTTGTCGCATCAACTTTTGATGCCATGCTTGGTGGCAAACTTTGATTTAACGACAAAAATGAACCAATCCAGGATGTAACCCAAAGTAGTCCAAACAATATCATGGTTATTGTCAATGTTCAGAACACAGCACCTTCCTATAGGTGCAACTTTATTTATGTTTTCCCAAGTTTTTCAACAACTATGTTGTGCATAAATTCTTTCCTTTTGAAAAGAATATGCATCGGTTTAGATACACACCAAATGAGCGATTACCAGCAGGGATCATCTTATACTGTTAATGCTCAATAAGCAAATCAAAGTTTCATAAAAGTTTTACATATGAAAGACAAAATATACTGGTTGTTCAATTTAAATTTTTTATAAGACACACAAATCAAGATCCCAAAAACATGCAAGGATCTGCTAAGAAACTCTAGTTTAAATACGTAAAATCTAAAATGAGTAGTCTATTTTTTTACATTGTCGATGTGTTTGCTGAAGCAAAATATACTGGTAATCAACTAGCCGTTTTTACCAACACCGCTAGTCTTTATTCAGAGCAAATGCAGCAAATCGCTAAAGAAATCAACTATTCTGAGACTACATTTGTGACTTCAACCGAAACAGTATCTGAGGGCTACGACGTAAGAATATTTACACCAAAACAAGAACTGCCTTTCGCAGGTCATCCGACTTTAGGTACAGCTTATATCCTCCAAAAAGAGATTATTCAAAGCTCAGTTAAAAAAATTTTATTAAACTTAGAAGTTGGGCAAATACCAGTAACAATCGATGACACGAATGCTGCTGGTGAATATTTGTGGATGCAGCAAAAAGCGCCAACTTTTCATCAAATATTGGATAGCCAAACAATAGCTGAAGTTCTGAGAATACAGTCACAAGAGATCGATTCTCGTTTTCCAATTCAAGCAGTTTCTACAGGAGTTCCCTTTATTATTGTCCCTCTAAAGACTCTGGAATCTGTCAAGCGAATTCAGGTCAATAAAGAGAAATATTTTGAACTGATTAATAGTATGGATGCGAAAAGTATTCTTGTATTTTGCCCAGAAACATACAAACCAGAGAATGATCTGAATGTGCGCGTATTCTGTGATTATATCGGCATACCGGAAGACCCTGCTACTGGCAGCGCCAATGGATGTTTAGCTGGCTATTTAGTTCAATATTCTTATTTCGGCAAACCAGAAATTAATTTACGAGTTGAGCAGGGATATGAAATTAACAGACCTTCTTTGATTTTGCTGCGAGCAGAGCAAAAAGGTACAACCATAGATGTGAATGTGGGAGGAAAAGTAGTGATGGTGGCGAGGGGAGAGTTTTTGTGAGGTGATTAGGCCTTTGGAGTGGACGATGGAGCCGGATACACGCAAACGGGTATGTCCGGTTCGCGCAGGAGAGGGGCGGGAGATAATACTCCCACTCGACCTAACTCAATACCATGCCCAATGCTCAATGACAAATGACCAATGACAAAACACAAATGTAACGGTTTGCAAAGTATAATGAGTACGGCAAAACCCTTAAGAAATATTAAAGAGCAGTAAGGTTAAATGCGAGTAGCGATCGCCGGAGCTGGACTAGCAGGGCTTTCCTGTGCAAAATATCTGACAGATTTAGGTTACACCCCCATTGTCTTGGAAAGCCGGGACGTACTTGGAGGGTTAGTAGCTGCTTGGCAAGATGCAGACGGCGACTGGTACGAAACTGGTTTGCATGTCTTCTTTGGGGCTTACCCCAACATGTTGCAACTACTGAAAGAACTGGGTATTGAAGACCATTTGCAGTGGAAAAAACACACTATGATCTTCAACCAACCAGAAAAACCAGGAACATACAGTAGATTTGATTTTCCAGATTTGCCAGCACCATTAAATGGGATTGTGGCAATTTTGCGGAACAACGATATGCTCAGTTGGGGAGAAAAAATCGAGCTAGCCAAGGGATTAGCTCCCGCTATGCTCCGAGGACAAAAGTATGTTGACTCAACAGATCAATATACTTTTTCCGAATGGCTTAAACAGCAAGGAGTCAGCGAGGATGTGCAACAAGATATTTTTATTGCTGCCTCGAAATCGCTAAATTTTATCAACCCAGATGAAATTTCAGCCGTAGTATTACTGACTGCCTTGAGTCGTTTCCTCCAACAAAAAGATGGCTCAAAAATGGCATTTTTGGATGGTTCACCAACAGAACGCCTGTGTCAGCCATTGGTAGATTACATTACAGCACGTGGCGGAGAAGTACGGTCAAATGTCCCATTAAAAGAAATTTTGCTAAATGAAGACGGTACGGTGAAAGGGTTCTTGATGCGGGGACTTAATGGAGCAGCAGATTACATAGAAACTGCTGATGTTTACGTCTCAGCAATGCCAGTAGACGTCATGAAGGTGATGGTACCAGCTCCTTGGAAGGAAAATGACTTCTTCCAAAAGCTGGAAGGGTTAGAGGGCGTGCCTGTGATAAACTTGCAGTTGTGGTTTGACCGCAAGCTTACTGATATAGACCAGTTGCTATTTTCGCGCTCGTCTCTACTCAGCGTTTACGCTGATATGAGCAATACCTGCCGTGGGTACACCAATCCTGAGCGCTCAATGCTGGAATTGGTTTTGGCTCCGGCAAAAGATTGGATTGCCAAATCCGATGAAGAGATTTTGCAGGTAACTCTTGCCGAATTGCAAAAACTCTTTCCCTCACACTTTCACGGAGACAATCCAGCAAAATTGCTGAAATATCACGTAGTCAAAACGCCGCGTTCAGTTTATAAAGCAACTCCTGGTCGTCAACAGTATCGTCCTTCTCAGCAAACACCGATTAGCAACTTCTTTCTGAGTGGGAGTTACACTATGCAACCCTATCTCGGTAGTATGGAAGGTGCTGTGCTTTCTGGTAAGCTGACAGCGCAGGTAATTGCTGAAGGAAGCTCAGTGGCAAATTCATCAAACCTGCAAATGCAAACCCCCCAGCCCGCAACGAATGCTGCAACTGTCTGATTCCCCCCCGCGCATGAAACCGCCGGTCTCTGTGGATGAGTCCTATCAACTTTGCCGCCAAATTACAGCAAAGTACGCCAAAACTTTTTATCTTGGCACTTTGCTGATGAGTAAGGCAAAACGTCCAGCCATATGGGCAATTTATGCCTGGTGTCGCCGTACCGATGAATTGGTAGATGGCCCGGCGGCTGCTATTACCACACCAGAAACTTTAGATAAATGGGAACAGCAGCTGGAAGCCATTTTTGCGGGATATCCAGTGGATAATTTTGATGTAGCTTTAGTGGATACCCTCCAGCGCTTTCCGATAGATATTCAGCCCTTTCGGGATATGATTGCCGGTCAGCGTATGGACTTACATCGCAGTCGCTACGAGAAGTTTGACGAGTTATACATGTATTGTTACCGTGTCGCAGGTACGGTAGGACTAATGTCAACGGCGGTCATGGGAGTCGATACCAAGCAAAACACCGCTCCCTGGAACCGCAATCAACCACCTTATATTCCTACCGAAGAAGCGATCGCACTCGGAATAGCCAGTCAACTCACCAACATCTTACGGGATGTACATGAGGATGCACGACGGGGAAGAATTTATATTCCTCTAGAGGATTTAGCGCGATTTAACTACACTGAACAAGATTTGCTCAAAGGGGTAGTGGATGAACGCTGGCGTTCCCTGATGCGTTTTTTAATTGCTCGCACTCGCCAATTTTACAAAAAAGCAGAAAAGGGAATTAGCTACCTCTCTCCAGATGCGCGGTTGCCTGTGTGGGCAGCCCTCATGCACTACAGTAGAATTTTGGAAAAGATTGAGCGTAATGACTACAACGTTTTCAATCAGCGCGCTTACGTACCTCAGTGGCAAAAGTTAGGCAGCTTGCCATTAGCCTGGTTGCGATCGCAAGTGCTATAAAACTAGTCATTAGTCATTTGTCCTTCGTCATTTGTAAAAAATAGTAACTATGAATTAGTGGCCAATGACTATTGACTTACATCTAAACATCTGCTAATATCTATATTCGATATACCTGGAGAGGTGGCTGAGTGGTCGAAAGCGGCAGATTGCTAATCTGTTGTACGGATCGAAAGGCCGTACCGAGGGTTCGAATCCCTCCCTCTCCGTTTTTGAAGTAGAGACGCGATGAATGTGTCGCGTCTCTATTTTATTTATATTCTGGGAAAACTAACTTGTTTTACTCCTGTTGGCAGATGCTATTATTTATCCTTTAGTAGTGATGTGTGATTAAACTTAGTCTTGCAATCAAGAAGTAAATTTGCACGTGTTAATCATCATTTAACTAACTCGCCCTCGTTCCCCACGCTCATTTGGTACTCCGAATCAGTGGTGGAATTCCTCTGGCACGGCAATAACGAAACCATCTTCGACCAATGGCGAAGCCGGGGGAGAAGATGTTTGAGGAATTGCCAAAATATTTCCGGCATCTTGTTACTGTGATATGTATATAGTAGTAATTGGTCGATAAATGGAGTAGTTGAGATGAGAAGACAAGCGGTAAAAGTCAGGATATATCCAACCGATGAACAGATTCAAGTGTTAGCTCAACATTTTGGATGTGCGCGTTGGTGGTGGAATTATGGGCTAAATCAATGTATTGAAACCTATAAAGCAACTGGTAAAGGCTTGTCTCAGTCTGGACTAAATTCTTTGTTGCCATCACTCAAAAAAGATAAAAAAACAGAATGGCTAGGGGAGTGCTATTCACAGGTGTTACAATCTGTAGTTCACTGATAAGCTTCTGAGCAAAATAGGGAGTGTAATCAAAAAGTATATGAAAAAAACTATAAATGCTTTTGCTTTAGCCATAATTACTTTCACAACAGGCGTTTTAGTTGCAGCTTGTGGTGATACCAACAGCCAATCTCCTACTAATCCCCAGAATACCAGTGATAGTGGAGCTACTAGTACCCCAGTAGCTGCAACTACAGAAGGTTTGAAAATCGGTTCACTGCTACCAACAACTGGTGACTTAGCTGCGATCGGACAGCAGATGGTAGAGTCTGTTCCCCTAGTTGTAAATACCGTCAATGCTTGTGGCGGCGTCAATGGACAACCTGTGAGTTTAGTTGCAGTGGATGATCAAACTGATCCCAAAGCTGGTGCTGCTGGTATGACTAAACTGGCGACCTTAGATAAAGTTGCTGGTGTAGTTGGTTCTTTTGCTAGTAGTGTTTCTAGTGCAGCCGTCTCTATTGCTGTGCCAAATAAAGTTATGCTCATTTCTCCCGGTAGCACCAGCCCCGTATTTACCGAAAAAGCAACAAAAGGTGACTACAAAGGCTATTGGGCGCGTACTGCACCTCCAGATACTTACCAAGCTCAAGCTTTAGCCCAACTTGCTAATAAAAAAGGTTTTAAAAAAGTTTCTACCGTCGTGATTAACAATGACTACGGTGTAGGTTTTGAAAAAGCATTTGTACAAGCATTTGAAAAATTAGGGGGAACCGTAATTAATAAAAACAACTCCGTTCGCTATGATCCCAAAGCTACTACATTTGATACCGAAGCCCAAGCAGCTTTTGCAGGTAAGCCAGATGCAGTACTAGGCGTATTTTACGAAGAAACCGGAGCTCTATTTCTGAAATCCGCATACCAGCAAGGTGTGACTCAAGGGGTGCAGATCATGCTAACTGATGGTGTGAAGTCAGATACATTCCCTGAACGAGTTGGCAAAACTGCTGATGGTAAATACATTGTCAATGGAGCCATAGGTACAGTTCCCGGTTCCAATGGTAAAGGACTAGAAGCTTTTACTAAGCTTTGGCAAGAAAAAAGGAAATCCGCGCCAGCACCATATACACCTCATGGTTGGGACGCAGCTGCTTTGTTAGTTTTATCTGCCCAAGCTGCGAAGGAGAATACAGGTGTTGGAATTGCTAGTAAAATCCGTGAAGTTGCTAATGCTCCCGGTGTAGAGGTTAGTGACGTGTGCGAAGGTTTGAAATTACTCAAAGAAGGTCAAGATATAAATTACCAAGGAGCTAGCGGTAACGTAGATATTGACCAAAATGGTGATGTGATTGGTGTCTACGATGTTTGGACAGTGAGCGATGATGGCAAAATCAAGACAATTGAGCAGGTGAGTCCGAAGTAGAGGTAGGGAAAGGGGATCGGGGACAAGGAGGACAAAAAGCATAAAGAGGATAAAACAAACAAGGGGAAATCACTTTCTATTGATTTTCCCCGATCCCCGATCCCCGATCCCCGATCCCCGATCCCCGATCCCCGATCCCCGATCCCCAATCCCCAATCCCCAATCCCCAATTTTCTATATACCGAAGTTGTAACCTACTCCGAGTGTTAAGCCTATATCAGTGTCATCAAAAAATGCTGCATTGATAGCGGCTGTTGCGGTAAATCGATCGCTCAGTGGAAAATCTACACCACCTGATAAGAGAAAAGTAAACTCAGAGTCATCACCTGTTTTAATCGCTGCACCACCACCGACGTAAGGAGCAATTGGTACAGGTTCATTAAAAGTATCTCCCAACTGCTGGAAGGAAAAATCGTAGGTGATGGGAACTAGAATTGTGGTGTTGTCACCAAATACTGCTGAAGGTCTGACAGATAAAGTTCTTGACAGACCAACTTTACTAATGACCATAAAATTGCCATCACCTAAAGAGGATTCACCACCATTCAAACCAATGTTTGCTGCTATACCGATATAGCTAGATCCTCCACGAGTTGCTCGACCTGGAAGAATATCTGATTGTGCTACTTTAGGAGCAGGAGCAGATAATTGAGAACTTGGCTGTTGGTTTGGCTCTTGGTTTTGAGTCGTAAGTGCCGCAGATGATGTTGCTACTGTACCAGGAACGGGTGTAAATGTGGGACTATCTGTCTCTGGTGTAGCGATCGCCGAAAACTGTTCCTGAGTTTGGCTAGAATTGGATACTACTGGATTTTCTACTGCATCACTTGTTGCAGTAATTGCCTGTGTTTCAATGCTAGTAGAGTCAGCCGTCTGAGCAACCGCAGGCAAACTACCAGCTAAAACTGTGGCAGTTGCTATACTAACTAAGCCGACAACTCCTGGATTAAAAACAATCGTATTCACATTCACTCCTCAACCAATATTACTTTTATAGATAATGGGTTTTGCCCATATTGAGCCAATGTTTGGCAATATCTACATTTAACATTAAAAAATCTATTTCTACATCCCTGTTTTTAAGGTAATATAAAGATTTGAATATTCACTATATATAGAGATAGATCTTCAATTCAACGGATGATAAAATTCATTCAATTAATAAAAAATAAACTTTTAGTAATTATTAGATTTTGCTTTTGTCATCATTAATTCTCAATAGTGATTTTTTATATCTTTATAAAGAAAGGCAGAGGGTCGAGGGTAGTAAGTAGTTAAATATTATCTTATAAATGTAAAATTCATTCGAGTTTTTCTCTGATTAAAAATTCAGTTATTTCTATAATTTCGTCGAAGCGAAAATTATAAGTTATTTGCGTTAGAAGTTCAATTAAATTTGGATACTGTGTGGGAATGTGAACCAAGAGTTGGAAAATAATTTCATCGTTACACTCTTTAGCTGCTGTGTATAGTTTTTGTATCCATGTATCTGGCATTACTTTTAGATCTTCATGAGTTAACCTTCTATATTGCACGGCATTATTTTGGTCAACTATACCTGATTCAAAATAAATGTAGCTTACACCTAAGTGTTTTGCGATTTGATCAAATATTTCTTCTTCACGGAATGGTTTGCTGATAAAGTCATCGCAACCAGCAGATATCATAGCCTGTCGCTGTTCCTCAAAAGCATAGGCTGTGAGGGCAATAATTTTGGTATGAAAAGAAGACGTGGGGATATTTTTGTTCTTCGCATGATCGGATCTATTCTTTTGTGCGTCTTGTTTTTTTCTAATCTCCGTAGTGGCTTCATAACCATCCATCACAGGCATCTGCATATCCATAAATATAATGTGGGGATGCCAGCTTTCCCATATAGCTACGCCTTTTTGACCATTTTCTGCTTGTTGTATTTCAAAACCCAAGGGTTTTAAGAGTTTGACGAGAAACTGGCGGTGATCTTGATTATCCTCCACAAGTAATAGGCGATAAATCGGTTGATTTGGCGCTAAACACTTAACCCGTTGACTTGACAACTGGTTTTGCTGTTGTGTCGTCTGTGCTAACTTGGCTCGAATGTGGAATGCAAATATACTTCCTTGTCCTAGCACACTATTGACAGTAATATCTCCACCCATTAACTGTACAAACTTGCGACTAATTGCTAATCCTAAACCTGTCCCTTCTTGCGATCGCCTACCAGTATTGGTTTGGACAAAAGCTTCAAATAAATTGTTGATTTCTTCTGAAGAAATACCGGAACCTGTATCTTCCACCTGGAAATGAATAGTCATTTGTCCTTGGTCATATGTCATTTGTTTTTCTTGTTCACCAATGACAAATGACGTAGGACTAATGACGACGCGTAGAGTCACACTTCCTGCTTGAGTAAATTTGATCGCGTTACCCAACAAGTTCAATAAAACTTGTCGCAGTTTACTTTCATCGGTAATGATATATTGTGGTACTGATGGCGATCGCTCAAAGACGAGAGTAAGTTTTTTGTCTGTAGCTTTGAGGCGCAGCATATCTTCTAAGCTATCTAACAGACTATATAAATCTAATTTTTTTTCATTCAGTTTGATTTTACCTGCTTCAATTTTTGACATTTCTAGTACATCGTTAATTAATTGCAGCAGGTGTTGACCACTTTTGTTAATTATCTCAAGATACTCCTGGTTTTCACTGTTGCAGGAAGTATCGTCATACATGATTTGAGAAAAACCTAAAATACTATTGAGGGGAGTACGCAGTTCATGACTCATGGCTGCCAAAAACTGGCTTTTGGCTTTATTGGCTGCTTCGGCTACTTCTTTTGCATGTTGTAATTCTATTTCAGCTTGCTTGCGATCGCTGATATCTCGTGCTACCCAAAGAACCGATTGGTCTGATTTCGGGGAAATACTAGCGCTAAACCAAACTTTATGCTCTTGCCGATCCAAATAGTAATCAAAATAAAGTGTTTGCTGTAGTTCTACAGCTTGTCTAACTTTTTTTAGCCATACTTGAGCAGTCTGTTCATGAAAAAATTGTTCTACCGTCTGACTAATTACATCAGTATCATCTGTGTATATTTGATTAGGTTTTGTTGGCAGAATTTTTATACTTCCGAGTTGATTGTTGTGCAAATTGATCATAAGCACTACATCGGTCATTGCCTCAAACACAGCACGCATCTGAGCTTCAGAAGTTTCTAGCCTTTGCTCAAGTAACTTGCACTTGCTGATTTCCTTTTGCAGTTGCTGACTCAATTTTCTTAATTGGCATTCCTGACGATCAACTAAATCCATATATCTTACTATTGACCAATACTAATTAATCATTAAGTTGGAAGCAAGGATGTATGCTGTTTAAGAACAATTTAAATCTCAAACTATTTTTACGTATATCAGTTATGTATTTATCCTTGGGGATGTGATAACTGTTCACTGTTCACTGATTTTATATCTCCCTCCCTTTTCCATATTTCCTAATGGAATCCCATCTTTCTCTAATTTAAACTGGCAAGTGCTTCAGCAATACGCTGAGAAACAAAAGGTAAGATATCACGATTTTGAGCGTGTGCTTTGCCTTCGGTGAATACCACTAAAAGATAAGGATGATAATTGGGTATTTCTATATACGCAGCATCATGTCGGACTTGACTAGTCCAACCTGCCTTTGACCAAATTTGTGCTGTTTGGGGAAGACCAGCACCTAAAAAGCCTGTAACTTGATCTTCTTCTACGTTTTTTGGTAAATCATCAGGATTGAGACTACGTTTGAGTAGACTCATCATTGATTGCGATCGCGTACTAGATACCGCTACACCACCAATTATGCTATGTAACAACCTGGCGATCGCATTAGTTGTTAACATGTTACGGTTTTCTAGTAACTGTCCATAGAAGGCGCGTTCACGTCCGTAAGGGCCATCACACCAAGTTTTTTGACAGACATTAATGCTTTCCATTTCTGGCCAACCCAAGGATTGGTAGTAGCGATTCACAATATGACGCTGTTGCTTCCACGTCTCAAATGGGCCTGGTGGCAATTCTGGGCCTGATGTAGTTCCTGACAGTATATCTACTACCAAACTAGTAGCATCGTTACTGGAATCGACAATCATATCACGTACGGCTCTTTCCAACTCACTAGAAGTCTGAACCATACCTTTTTCTATCCATTCCTGTGCTGCTACCAAGTAAAATAGCTTCACCACACTGGCTGGATAAATTCGCTCTAAGCCTCGATACGTAAAACCACGGACTGGATGGTTCCAAAAAGCATCTGGAGTCAGCGCACCGCCAGTATTTACCAACACGGGTGGATCGTAGACAATCCAAGTCAAAGCAATTTGGTTGCGCTCTAAAGTCGGAAATTTTGTCCAAGTTGCTTCTAAAATGCCATTACCTAGCTTTTCGAGTTGTTCTTCTTGATTAAAAAAAGTCATTGTTGTGTTTGCAGAATGTCTCTAAATCTCAAATCTCAAATCGCAAATTTAGAATCAGGTGAGTATGAGTGTCTAGCTAACCTGAATATATATGATTCTTTAGAATGTACACGCTTGGCTACCCAAGCTCAGGCTGGGCGACATTTGTGGGTTACATCAAAAAATGATGTAGAAAAGCACCTTAGCGAAGCCATGCGCGACAGCGCTATTGACACATCTGTACAAGTGTGTTTGTGTGAGGATGACTACCCAGGCTGGTTGTCAGTTGCAGATTTGGTTTTGTTACAAATAGCCACTACACCTTATCAGGCTAAATCATTTTCCGAATCAGAAATCAAAAAATTGCTCCCAGAAGTGATTGCTTTTACCCACAAAGCGATGCAACAACCTAATTATTATCTTTGGGGTGGTACAGTTGGGCCAAATTATGACTGTTCGGGGTTAATCCAGGCGGCGTTTCGTTCGGTGGGTATTTGCTTACCTAGAGATGCTTATCAACAAGAAGATTTTACCCAACCAATTGATCTAGCACTGGTGACACCGGGTGATTTAGTATTTTTTGGGACTCCCCAAAAAGCTACTCATGTGGGACTCTATTTAGGAGATGGTTATTATATCCATAGTTCTGGTAAAGATAAAGGGCGTAATGGTATAGGGATTGACATTCTCTCGGAACAAGGCGATGAGGTGAGTCAGTCATACTATCAGCAACTACGCGGTGCTGGCAGAGTAGTGAAAAGTTACGAAAGCAAGGGTATAAGGAGGTAAGGGTGTATGGGTATAAGGGTGTGGGGAAAGAAATATTCTCTTAATATTCCCCCTACACCTCTAACCTTTTTCCTACACTCTTAAACCCTTATACCCCTATACCCCTACTTAAAAAAGACGCAAAGACAAATATGAGGAGTGGATTAGTTTCTAATGGGATGGCTGGACAATATGAGGCGATTTCCTCACCAGTTCCCAGTGTTTCAGTGGTGGTACCTGTGCGTGATGAAGTGGAAAGTTTGCCTCATTTACTGGAGGCGATCGCTTCTACTTTAAATGCTAGTAATCTTAGTTACGAAATTATCTGTGTGGATGACGGTTCTAGTGATGGTTCCGCACAGTTCCTCAAAGAACAAGCAGAAATCCGCGACGATTTAAAAGCAGTGATTCTGCGGCGTAACTACGGCCAAACTGCGGCTATGGCGGCTGGATTTTACTATGCACATGGCAAAGCAATTGTAACTTTAGATGCCGATTTACAAAATGACCCAGCAGATATACCGATGCTGTTGGCAAAACTAGATGAAGGCTACGATTTGGTTAGTGGTTGGCGGCTAAATCGCCAAGATGCCGCTTTGACAAGACTATTACCCTCTAAAATTGCCAACTGGTTAATTCGGCAGATCACCAGCGTACATATACATGATTATGGTTGTTCATTAAAAGCCTATCGTGCAGAATTGGTAGCAGATATGAACCTATACGGAGAACTGCACCGATTTTTACCAGCTTTGGCGTATATCGAAGGCGCAAGAATTACCGAAATGCCCGTACGTCACCATGCGCGTAGGTTTGGACACAGTAAGTACGGTTTGTCAAGGACTTTTCGGGTGATGATGGATTTATTTACGATCGCCTTTATGAAAAAGTTCCTCACCCGTCCAATGCATGTTTTTGGGTTATGGGGCTTAATTTCTATGCTTTCGGGAAGTGCGATCGGCGTTTATTTGACTTGGGTAAAATTAGCTTTGGGTCAAGATATTGGCGATCGCCCTTTATTAATTTTAGCTGTTCTGTTGTTAGTGACAGGGGTACAGTTATTCTGCTTTGGTTTGTTAGCAGAGTTGCTAATGCGTACTTATCATGAATCCCAAGGACGTCCTATCTATCGAGTCAGGGAAGTAGTAATGGGATCGGGGAAGGTGGGGCCCCCTCTGGGGATAAGGGGTAATGGGGATTAGGGAGGATGGAGCAACTTTCAATGGTAGGTATTTTGTATTTGGTCATTTTTTGACTGTTTCAGCCGATTTAAAAATCCTGAAACAACCAAACCACGTTAAGCAATTGAGAATTTTCTCAACTATTTTCGAGATTATAAAAAACCTACCCTTGAAAGGGAGGGAGCAGGGAACATGATACAGGGTGCATGGAGAATAACCGATCCCCGATCCTCAATCCCCGATCCCCAACTAATCTGTCACAATCCTGAAGTATTAGCTATTATTAAGTAATGTAACAATAATTGTTAGTTAAAACTTCCAAGTCCATAATGCCAAGTCTAAAATTCAATGACAATTGACTTTTGACAATTAACTCTTGACGATTGACTTAAATTAACTTGCATTTACCGTGAAAGTACTTAATATAATTGATACTCAACTACAAAGGAACCTGCTGATTTTGTTTACAGCAGGTTTACTGTTCTGGTCTAGTTTGACTTCTTTGTTGCCGACCTTACCACTTTATCTAGAAGAAGTAGGGGCGAGTAAGCAACAAATTGGGGTTTTAATGGGTAGTTTTGCAATCGGACTGTTGTTATTTCGTCCTTGGTTAGGAAGTTTAGCAGATCAACGGGGTCGTAAAATTGTACTCTTGATTGGGATGGTGGTGGTGGCGATCGCTCCCCTTGGTTATGAACTCACGACATATATACCTTTATTAATTGTGTTGCGTGCTTTTCATGGCATTAGTATTGCTGCTTTTGCAACAGCTTACATAGCGCTGGTAGCAGATTTAGCCCCGACTAGTAATCGTGGTGAGATTATTGGCTACATGAGTTTGGTGAATCCGATTGGTTTAGCAGTAGGGCCAGCTTTGGGTGGTTATTTACAAGCTGCGGCTGGAAATACGGCGTTATTTTTGTTATCTGCGGCGTTGGGTGGGTTAGGGGTGTTATGTATTTTGCCAATTGTTAATCCACCGATTGACAAGCTGCAAACCAAAAACCCCAATTCTAATTTTTGGCAAATGTTGGTTAGTCCCAGGGTGAGAGTGCCAGCATTTGTAATGTTAATGGTTGGTTTGACTATTGGGACTTTGCATACTTTTGCACCACTGTATATTAAATCTACCCAAGTTGAGTTAAATCCTGGGTTGTTTTATACAGCTTCGGCAATTTCTAGCTTTAGTGGTAGGGTATTTACTGGTAGGGCAAGCGATCGCTTGGGGCGAGGATTGTTTGTGACTATTGGTTTAGTTTTTTACTCTATATCAATGGTATTGATGTATCTAGCCAACAATGCCAGTATTTTCTTACTCGCTGCCCTGATTGAAGGTGTGGGAGGCGGTACACTAATTCCGATGATTGCAACACTGATGGCAGATCGTTCACTTCCTCAAGAAAGGGGACGTATTTTTGCCATATGCATAGCTGGATTTGATTTTGGTATAGCGATCGCAGGGCCCATTGTGGGTTTTGCTGCTGAACAAGTGGGATACCGCATTAGCTTCGGTTTCACAGCAGCGTTAACCGGACTTGGTATGATTGTCTTCCTTACCCAATCCAGTAAAACCCTTCCCACTTCCCTACGTTTCGCTCTTGGTCGTGGTCAAGATTATTATGCTTTAAATGCAATTCAAGATTGAAAAATACAAATTAAAAGTGAGGAAGCTACATTCTTCATTTTTAATTTTTTATTTTAAATTTATAAACGGGCGAGGAGGGATTCGAACCCCCGACACCGTGGTCCGTAGCCACGTGCTCTAGTCCACTGAGCTACACGCCCTTGCTGTCACAGTATCTAATAGTAACACAGGAAATCGAATGACGCAAGATAATTTTCAAACTGCTTCTGTTGATCTGACGCACCTAGATCACCAAGGGCAAGCCCAAATGGTAGATGTGTCAGAGAAACCATCCACAGCCCGCCAAGCAACAGCAGCTGCAAGAGTGCGAATGTTGAGCGCAACCTTTGCTGCTATCCAAGCAGGAAATGTCCCAAAAGGAGATGTACTAGCAACAGCAAGACTAGCGGGAATTATGGCTGCTAAACAGACAGCTAACTTGATTCCTCTATGTCATCCTTTGCCTTTACACAAAGTAGAAGTAGTCATAACACCAGATCCACAACTACCTGGTTATCAAATTCAGGCAACAGTTAAAACCAAAGCCGAAACTGGTGTAGAGATGGAAGCCCTGACAGCTGTTTGTGTTGCGGCTCTTACCCTTTATGATATGGCAAAAGCTTTAGAAAAATCGATTCAAATTGAAGCAATTCAATTAATAAGTAAAACTGGCGGCAAATCAGGTGATTTTTTCCAAAAATAACAGACTTTATGTTGTTATACCAAGTTCGGCTAATTGCTTACAATATTATGCTTCGCTGTTGATCATTGCTTTTTCCCATTACCGATTTGCTATAGGAAATAGGGAACAGATATCAACATATTAAGTAGTTTTAATTTATGAAAAATAAAAGGTCATCCATTTGGCTGATGAGGCAAATTTTTACCCTTGATAATTTAAAATTAGAAGCAAAAGGTTAGCACTTCTTGCTTGAGATGGAATCGGAGGGCTGAAATATGGCATTAATACGTTGGGACCCTTTCCGGCAAATTAACCGTTACGATCCTTTCCGGGAAATTTCTAGCTTGCAACGCGAAATGAATCGCTTGTTTGATCGGATGATCACTACTAGTGATGATAGTGATGAAATGGCTGGTTTTGCTTTTATGCCACTAGCTGAAATACACGAAAATCCTGATAATATCCAACTGCGGGTAGAACTTCCTGGTATAGAAGCTAAAGACTTGGATGTAAAAGTCACTGCTGAAGCTGTTTCTATCAGTGGTGAACGCAAATCTGAAACTACAATCGAAGAAAAAGGGATGAGGCGTTCGGAATTTCGCTATGGTCGTTTCCAACGCATGATTCCTTTACCTAGTAGAATTCAAAACGATCAAGTACAAGCAGAATTTAAGAACGGTGTTTTGTGTTTGACTATGCCGAAAGCTGAGGAAGAAAAAAATAAAGTTGTCACCGTTAATTTAAAGGGACAAGATACTCAAGCGATAGGCGATCAGTATGATAGACAAACTCAACAGCAACTACAATCTCAATCAAGTTAACTTTACTTCAAATTAATTAGTGAATAAATTCGCTGTTGATATTATTGTTTGTCAAACAAACAATAATAGAAAATAATGTATAACAGGATTGACAGGATAATTTATAACAATATTGTGCTGTCAGTCCTATTTTTTTATCTAAACTATTAGGAAATGTCATACTGACGACAGCATTTCACCAGTAATCGGCAATCTTAGCTTATTGCCATCGCTGTCTGGATAGAAAAGGTCAGGCTCAGTTTGCCAAAAGGTAGTCATTGCTTTTCACCCAGTTGCATATCTTTATTAATTTTAAGTCCAGTTGATTTTTTGGCTAGATGGTAACAACAGCCTAAAAAATCCTAAAATGGGTCAGAAAGCAAATTTTATTAAAATCTGTAACAAAGTATATGCCTCCTCGTTGGCCTCGTAGACCCGATCGCAAAGACCCAGCTTACCGCAAATTAGATGACCGGATGAATTTTGCTGTCCATGTGGCAATATTTGCAGCGTGTAATTCAGGATTGTGGTTTTTTCACAATTTCTTCAAAACTACCTGGGAATGGCTACCTTGGGTGACAGCAGGCTGGTCAGTGGTATTGTTGATTCACTTAATTTATATTGCGGCGATCGCTGATTATTCTGAAATTCCCTCTAAATCCACCTGAAGACGGACTGATCAAGCTGGGGCAATTGTAACTTGTGGCTGTAGAGTCTCCTGGTAATTGAGCGATAATAGTAATAGTTTATAAATTCGCTTCCGTTCCTTAGGGTTATTTTTATGGCAAAGACTAACACCACAGAATTACTGGAAGCCCTAGCAAATGAAATTGGCGAAAACGTTTACATCGATATTGCCAAATGGCATTTGTATCTATCAAACGCCAAATTGCATACTGTTGTTGCAGAACAATTTTATCCCATAATCACTGAGAGTAAGCCAGTAGATGAAGACGATGTGATCAAGGTCTTAGAATCTATTTCTGTCAAAATTGGTGGTGGTAGAAGAGAAGTTCCTCTGATTGACTTATTACCTCTGCAATGTCAGGTAAATTTGGTAGATATATTAGAAAAATTCCAACGCGAAATTTAATCTTTTTTTATTTTGTGTTAAATAGCTTGAAATTTACTTGACTTCATAATCAATCATTCTCTTTCTGAAAGAGAAACTATAACTGCGTATCAGTCTATTTATAAGTCAACTCTAGCAGCAAAAGTATTTGCTAAAGATTGAGAAACAGGATTGGTACATAGTTTTTTTATGCTTTTTTTGATTCCCTTATTGAAGCAATTTAAATTTACGGAGGTTATTTATATGTTGCTACAAATTAAAGATAGTGGTGAATTGTTGAAAATCCTTGATGTTCAAGAGTTAATTGACCCTAGCATTGATAGTATTCAAGCTAGAGATCAAGAAGGTCAAGAAGAACAGTCACCAGAATCTTACAAAAAAGAAAATCTAGTTTTTCCTTCTGGTGAAAATTTACCCCGTTGTTGGATGGATGCAAATTATAAACATGCGAAAGCTTCTTAATTTAACAACCATTTAACCAAATAAGTAGAGATGTGAGTAATCGCGTCTCTGCTTTACTTGCTCAACTATTTATTGAAGTATAAACGCGTCAATTTTTATTTAGTATCTAATATTGATAGAAAAATTTGATAGATTGTATTATTTAAAATCGATGAAAGAAGATAATTGTTAAAATTGTTACGTTTTGGAATCTCAAATTTAAAAGCTCATATTCAAAATTGGTATGATGGGTGATACCCATCGTACTTGCAACATTCAGTCAATGATATTATTAGCGATCGCGCTTGAAAAATCTTCCTGACAAAATCACCAATAAATTATTGGTAAGTTGAGTTTGGCAGATAAAATACAAAGAGCGATCGCCCTGATTTTATGTGAACTAACTCAGAATTCTTCGCAAAAAGAGGGATAATTGTTGTTGTGGTTAAAAGTGAGGAGACTTTCTAGCAAAGTGACAATATAGGAGGTAAAGATGGGTCGTCTACTCTACGAACACGCATTTTCTTACAACGGCTATTTAATCATTCCTTTTGTTTTTGGGAAAGCGGATAATTACGAAATTTATTCGTATAAATTATTGTCAGCAATTGGTTACAAAAGTCAATTCCACAAAATAGAAAATCCAGCAAAAATATATGGCAGCAATGTCAGTAATATCCTGGAGATTGCTAAAGAACATATAGACCAAAATTCAGAGTTTGTCAGCGAGAGTGATTACTTTAAGAACCGCTATGTTTACCGTAATAGCCTCATAATTGTTTATCGAGAAGAAGGTAAATCTTTTTACGATCACTATCCACCAGACTCATTGAATAACATTGCAGCACCCAAAATATTCACATCAGAATATGAATGTCTGAGTTGGATAAAACAGGGGCTTGATGGATTGAATGTCAGACAAAAAGCAAGATAGCAATACCTAATCTTGTGTGGAAGTGTAGATATTTCTATGAAAAGCATCAGGAGGATTGAACTATGACTGAATTTCTTGCAGTCCGGGTAAGTATGAAATTTCATCACAACGGACACAAGGCGTAGAGGTTATTTGTTCAGTCCTTGGAGACTGGGGAAATGTTGTCTAAAATTTGGGAAGGCTTTATTCGCCTTCCATAATTTTTTGTTTAATAACCCTTTTAAGGTAGCCAAAAATCAGGCAAGATAGACTTACTCACATGATTTACAGTTCTATTCACTATCCTTGCTAATTGAATGTGAGGTTCATCAGCTTCCACTGATATGATGTGTGCTGGTGTACCCTCACCCAAGTGAGAAATTACTAAATTTGCTGCTTCTAAACCTGTGACGTAAGCTTTTTCTTGAGACCAAGAACCGTGGCGATTAACAATCCAATCACCACTCATAAATACATTTTTTACACTAGTTTTAGCTGGTAACATATGGCAATAGCTACCAGGTGCAAAATGAGTAACCGCCTGTGGTAAACGAATAACGCTGCCATCAATTACTTTTGCTTGCTGAAACTCGGGTATACAATTTGCCAAATAACGCTGCACTATCGGTATGATTTCTTGATCTTCTAGAGGAATAAATTGATTAGCATGATAAAAATCAACTTCTACAACTGTCCCCGATTCATGTTGATATTCATCGTGTAGGGCGTTCAAATCAAAAAATGTCCAGCCTGTAGTTTGATCAAAACCAAAGCAAGCATTAGAAGGACGAGGAATTGTAATTTTACGGTCAAACCAAAGACGAGTTGCTAAAACATCAATCGCCCCTAAGTTATTTAAATTGCGGAATTCTGTACGAGTTTGCAAACTGTTGCTAGTAGAGACAATCTTTTTCATCCCAGTGACACCGACAGCAAAAATTATTGCATCAGCATCAAACACTTCTTCCCCACAAACTACGCCTGTCGCCTGATTATTACTATCGATAATTAAGTCAGTTACACGTTTACTAGTGAGGAATTTTCCCCCTAACTTTTCAATGTATTGTATCCAAGGGCGAAAGATTTTTTCTCCAACAGTTCCCCGACACCAAACCACATCGAAATCTGGTTGATGCGCCAGAATAAAATAGTAAAGCATCCCCAAAGCTGCTGCTGCGGAACATTGTTCACCAGGTGCAAACAAGCCCACCAATAGCATTGGTTCAAAGGATTCACTGTAAAGTCGTGCAGAAACACCAAAATCTTTGAACAATTCTCGCGCCGTGACAAAATCATATCTTCGCCAAGCTGCATCAGAATTATCAAAATCAATGACGGCGTAAAGTAAAGGTAAGGCGCTAAGGCGGTCAATTAATGGTAGGCGTTTAAATTGAGTATAGATAAAAGTCCCTAGAGGTGTGGGAAGTTGGGGTAAGTTTTGAAAAATTGGTGATTCAACTTCTAAACCTGCGGGTGAATATTGGGATGAACGAGTCCAAGTGGTAAAGGGGTTAATCCCTAATTCATGAATAAGGGCAAAGATATTTCTGTAAGGATACCAAAAACCGTGAATACCCGCTTCTACTGAACGTCTTCCTGGCGTTTTCCAACCTGCAACAAGTCCACCAGGGTAAGAACCTGCTTCGAGAAGAGTCACATCGTAACCTTGTTTTGCTAGGTGATAGGTTGCACCTAACCCAGCCCAACCTGCACCAACAACTATCACCTTTTTACGCTGCGACGCTTCCGTCATCTTTAATCTCCGATTCTCATTGTAGATGGGAATGTACTCAAATGTGGTTATAGTATTAATTTATTGGATTTTTAACAGCCAAAGTTTTGATTTAAATCAGGTGTAAATGAATTTTCATTATTGATTACTAACAGGACTTACGCAAAAATTGCTAAAAAGCTTAATTTATCGAACCGCCAAGAGGCCAAGAGCGCCAAGAATTCGTAGACTGTGCGTAAGTCCTAACTAAGTCCACTATCAAGAGTAGACATTTATTATGCTATCAAGAGAACACCTTAAAGTCCTATCACTTGAAGACTTACATGCTATCGCCAAAGACTACGGTTTCCATCCATTAGCAAATAATGAATGGTAAGCGTGAAGCTTTGATTAATGCGATCGCGCGATTTCTCTACAAAGCCATAGATCAAATGCGAGATGGGATGGGAATACATTAATCAAACCGGATTCCTATAGTTACAATACAAATAATTTGTTAATCAACAATAATAAATAAATGGAGTTAAGCGGATTCGAACCGCTGACCCCCTCAATGCCATTGAGGTGCTCTACCAACTGAGCTATAACCCCTTGTAAGCTTTGTGATAAGCTTTTTAACTTTTTTACTTAGTTATATTAAGTTATCTTCTTAATGATTCTATGTCAATTTATGTCAGTTTTGTAGAGACAAATATTAAGATATGTTAAACATATTTTTTGTCAGAATCAAACTACATTTGTAATTAGGTAGACCCATTTGCTGATTCCATCTGTGCAACTACCCTTATACGGTAAGCGTATTCTCGTTACAGCACCCCGCAATTACGCCGCTAGATTATTGCCAGAATTAATTGGTAAAGGTGCTTTACCTCTGCTAATGCCAACCATAGAAACTTATTTGGTAGCAGATTTTACAGCTTTAGATGCAGCATTAACACAGATAAACACATTTGACTGGATTGCTTTTACCAGCAGAAATGGTATCGATGGATTTTTTCAACGTTTAGAACAATTGGGAATAGAAACTTCGGTGCTGAAAAATTGTCGAATTTCTGCTGTTGGCAAAGATGCAGAAAGATTGACGAGTTTTAGTGTGAAAGTAGATTTAGTTCCCCAAGAACCTAGCCCCAAAGGAATTATTGCTGAGTTGGCTAAAATTCCAAATATCAACAAGCAAACTATACTGGTTCCTGTTCCAGAGGTAGTTGGGATAGCACAACCGAATATTATTCCTAATTTTCTAGCTGGATTACAAAATTTGGGTATGACTGTAACTCCCGTACCAACCTACATGACACGGTGTTTAGACAAAACTTTATATGATGTAGAGTTAAATTTAATCCGTCAAGGCAAAATAGACGTGATTGCTTTTAGTAGCACTGCTGAAATTTCAGGCTTCTTGCAAATGATCACCTCAAAAGCAGATTATCAACAGACTGTTATTGCTTGTTTTGGCCCCTACACCGCAGCCAATGCCAAAAATTTGGGTATGAATGTTTCTATTGTTGCCAAAAACTACAGTTCATTTGCTGGTTTTGCAGAAGCGATCGCTAACTTCATGTTTTTGCGCTTACCTACGTAATATCACTAGTGACAAGGTTCCTGTAGTAGGATAAAAAAGAGAAATAATACTTATCTGTGTGTTGCCAAAATTAATATTTTTTCCATAGATCCACTATAAAAGTGTAAAAATATTACATTTGCCTAAACCAGATTAGATTAAATAGACATTTTATAGATATTATTGTCTTTTAATCAATACCTTCGCCAAAATAAAGAGGGCTTTCCGTAGTAGAGTTATTGTTTACCA
>NZ_JCACKS010000217.1:0-45890 GCF_059505505.1 Pelatocladus sp.
TTTTACTGAATTCGGCTTTTTATTATACCCAATTTAAATGCTGAACAGCTTACTGTCCCTGTAGGGTTATTGGGAAAGCATAAATAAATCAGGTCTACGTTTTCCTTTGGTGGGTTTGGTACAAAATTATTGGTCTCATCACAAGGCAAATAAATTAGTGGACGACCTGCCAGTAAAGTTCCCTCAATGAAGGAAGGATAAACTGGGTTAGGAATGGCAACTTTGCTATTTTCAGCGAACAGTTCTTGTATATTAACCGAAGTAGATTGAGCACCATCACTGATAAAAACGTCTTCTAGATCGATTTCAACACCTAGCTTCTCTCCATAGTAATCGGTGCAAATGGCTTGCCTTAGATTTGGATTTCCAATGATGTCTTCATATCCAGTGTAAGTTTTGGGATTACTTAAACGATGGGCTGAATCGATTAAGGCTTTTTCCACTGTCGGAGTTAAAGGCTGAGTCGTGTTACCAAATGCCATCAAGAAAAACTTGTGTTGGGGATATTCAGCTTGATAAGCCTCTACTTTCCTCCACACTTGCTTTTGAACAAACTGAGTATAGGTTTCGCGCTCTTTAAATTGACTAAGTTTGGAATTTTTACCAGCCATTGTCTTAACAAATACCACAGGTTTTTACAGAAAGTCGGCGACAGAAAAGCCCACTCCTTCCAAGGGTAGGATGAATATGATATGACTTATCTGCGAACTCGTTCTACATGCCTGCGATAAATATACCAAGGACCTGTATCGGCATTCTCCTGACCGCCACATGTAATTGGGGTTTGGAACGTTACTTCCCAGTAAGCACTGGGGTACTCAATATTACCGAAGAACTTTGAATTAAAATCATTTTCTCTGATTGGTTGCATACCTGTCGGAGGGCGAATAGATGAGACGAGAAATTCTTGACTTCGCCCAACATAACACCTTTCGCTATCTAAATAGATATCAGGTGCTTGCTTATACCAGTTAATCTCCCTCTTAAAATACGTGCCTTTAGGTGCAGTAATCCTCAAATAAACCCTAGAATTAGTTTGAGAATAAGCAGTGTCGGAGATCATCGCACTTGATATTCCACATACTAAACCTAAATACAAAAATACTCTTGGTAAATAGAACCTAGCGCTACTAATACTCATAACTGGAAATGATAGGATTACTGAGGTCAGATCGGCAATATAGTAAACATCTTATACTGTAAATTTAAGATTGACACCGCCCAAAGATGTAACGCCATGAAGCGGTGGTGTTGAAACTGACGTCAGACACTTCAGCTATAGCACTTCTCACTCGATTGCAATACAGTCGGAACCCCACCCCGGCTTTGCTGACGCAAAACCTCCCCTAAGCGCTTGCGCTTAGGGGATTAAGGGGTGGGGTACGTATTGGACACAACCGAGAACTGCTATATAGTCTCTATACCTAAAGGTGATAACTTTTTTTAGGTTGTTGTAGTGCTGCTTCTTTGTGTTGGCGTTCCTGTTCGGCGCGTTGGTGTTCTTTTTATCGGACGTGATGTTTAAGAACGCCGCACGTTTAAACAACACCATTCTTTGCGTTTCCACAGAGTAGCAACCACCCATCCATGTTTTTCTAAAGTATCAGCAACGGCTTTCGATTGTTCGACTAAAATACCACTGAAGATTCCCCAAGTGCTGGGTTTGGCGATCGCACTCATTTGGGGAACCAGTTCAATAATTACTTCTGCTAGTATGTTACATATTATACCGTCAAATGGTGCGTTGATGAGTTTTGCCACAATATCTACACTACCTTGTGCCACAACTAAGCGTTCGGCATCAATATCGTTCATCAACAGATTTTCTTGAGTTGATTGCACCGCTAAGGGGTCAGTATCTACCGCGTAGACTTGCTTGGCTCCTAGTAGTAATGCCCCAATAGAAAGGATACCAGAGCCACAACCAATATCAGCAATTACCGTATCTTTTATCTGCTCTTTTTCTGTAACAAAAGCAGCAGGGGCTTGGGAAAATCGCATTTCCAAGGATTCCAGACACAACTGAGTTGTAGCATGGTTCCCTGTACCAAAAGCCATACCAGGATCGAGACGGATAATTAAGCGATCGCTCTTTTCTGGAACCGGATACCAAGCAGGATTAATTAAGAAGCGATCGCCTATTTCTTGCGGTAGCCAGTATTGTTTCCAGCTACTTGCCCAATCTTGTTCGTCAATGAACTGCCAATTTATAGTAGGTTCACTAACTTCCATACACAAAGCGTCTTGACGCAACCACATTGATAGTGCTGCTAAATCCAAAAGTTGTGCTTGAAAGATCGGCAAATAACCCCTAATCAGACTGTGATTTCCCTTTTTTTCGCTTGCTGTACCGCGACAGCCAAAATTTCCCAGTCGCCAAAAGACACTATCTTCTAGTTCTGGTTCACAAATAATTTGTAATTCCCACCAAGTGTTAGCCATGAATTTATTGGGGATTGGGGATTCTCCAGAGGAGACGCACTCGCGTTCGGGGATTAGGGATTGGGGATCGAGGATTGGGGATCGGCGATTGGGAAGAGACTTAAATAATTCTCCCTTGTCCTCCTTGTCCTCCTTGTCTCTATTCCCCGATCCCCGTTCGCGTAAGCGTCTCCGTAAGGAGAATCCCTGATCTCTATTCCCTGATCAAAGTGTTACAGTATACGCATCTCGAATTCCAGGTACTTTGGTAATCTCGGTCAAAATGCCATCGGGTAAGGGATCATCAAGACTGAGAACCATCACCGCATCACCGCGAACGATTTTCCGGCCTACCTGCATACTGGCAATATTGACATTAAAGCTGCCTAGTAGGGAACCAAGTTTACCAATGATTCCTGGCATATCCCGGTGTACAGTAAACAGCATGTGATGGCTGGGGGGAACGTTGATTGGGAAACCGTCGAGGTTTGTGAGGCGAATTTCTCTGTCACCTAACAAAGCGCCTGTGACAGCATGAGTACCCAAAGAGCCTGTGGCTTCTAAATGTATTGAACCAGCATAGTCTTTGATTGATGCATCTCGTGTTTCAATCACGCGGATTCCACGTTCTTTAGCTTCGATGCTGGCGTTAACGTAGTTTACCCGTTCTCGCAGTGCTTGGAATAGAAGTCCCTTGAGGGATGCGACTACCAACGGCTGACTTTTGTTGGTTGCTAGTTCACCTTGCAGGCTAACGTTGAGTAATTCTACTCTACCGCCTGCTAGTTGTCCGACAAGATTACCCAAGGTTTCGGCTAGTTGCATGTAGGGTTTGAGTTCTTCTAAAACATCTGGCCCTAATCCTGGAATATTTACTGCCGATCGCGCTGGTAATCCTAACAATACATCCCGGATTTGTTCAGCAACATCAATAGCCACATTCACTTGCGCCTCTGTTGTGGAAGCACCCAAGTGTGGAGTCAAGATGACTTCTTTACCCAAAGTTCTTAAACTTGATTCTCCCAGTGGTTCTGAATCGAATACATCGAGGGCTGCACCTGCAACTTTACCTTCTTTAATAGCAGTTGCGAGAGCTTCTTCATCAATGATGCCACCACGAGCGCAGTTAATAATTCTGGTGGTGGGTTTCATTTTTGCCAACAAATTGGCATTAATTAAATGAGTGGTTTCTGGAGTTTTGGGGATATGTAGGGTAATATAATCTGCCTGCTGCACTAATAAATCCATATCCACTAGTTGACAACCAAGCTGTTCAGCTCGTTCTGTGGAAATAAACGGATCATAAGCAAGCAATTTCATTCCCATTGCTTTAGCAACAGCAGCAACATGGGAACCAATTTTACCCAAACCGACAATCCCGATAGTTTTTTTGTAGACTTCAGCACCAACGAAGGTTTTGCGATCCCATTCGCCGCGTTTTACAGAAGCGTTTGCATCGGGAATATGACGAGACAAAGACAACATCATCGCCACTGCGTGTTCAGCAGCAGCGATTGTGTTTCCTTCTGGAGAGTTAACTACCACAATTCCTTGACGAGTCGCAGCAGCAACATCCACGTTATCTACACCGACGCCAGCGCGGCCAATAATTTTTAGCTGTGTCCCAGCTTCGATGATTTCTTTGGTGACGCGGGTTCCAGAACGAATCATCAGTGCATCGTATTCACCAATGATTTGTACTAACTCTTCTGCTTTTAAGCCTGTTTTGACATCAACAGTAGCGACTTGGGATAAGATGTCGATCCCTGCTTGGTCAATTGGATCGGAGACGAGAACCTTAGACATGATGGTTGGTTTTAAGCTAGAGGTAATGCGATCGCTGGAATATTAAGTTTAATGTTTATGTGTACCAGTTGAGCCAACAATACAAACAACGTTGATTTAGCAGTCCAGCTACACTTCTGCTTCAGCTTCCCTACTTTGCTTTTTGAGACTTGAGAGTAAACTTGACTTGCCTCTAACCCCATAAGTTTAAGTAGAGATGCAGAGATATATGTCAGACTCTCTCGCTAAATATAAACCATCAATGGTGCAAATACCTATATATTTATTAAATATTCCAAAAGTAGAGACGTGAAAAACAAGAACCCCAATTTTGCAAGAGTTGTCGAGGTTATTTGTCTACTACCTAACAAATTAATCGAAATTAATCTATCATTTTATCTATTTCCAGACCAGTAACATCACTAACTAATACTACTTGGTTAAGGTTTTTAGTACATAAAATTGGTATGTAGAGACGCGAAATTACCCTGTGGAATCTTGCTACGCGTCTCTACAAAAAATTGTGGGCTTAACACCAAGCGTATTGATGTATAGACCGTAAGTTTGCTGTCTATACTAACAATAGCATTACTGAATAATTCACTTTATCAAGTTTTAAAATATACGTATTTTTTCTATACCTGTTTTACTTCCATCGACAGCAGCATAGAGATACGGCTGTTAAATTCTGGTAAGTCATCAAAACCAAAACCCTTATTATTGAGGGTTTTGGTTTTCCTTGATGCCAAAATTATTAATTTCACGATTTCTAAATATACAGTTATGCCAGCAGATTTCGCAGGTAACAATTTAAATAATTCTCGAAATTTGAATGTTAATTATATCAACCAAAACTTTAGAGATTGGGTAGGAAAGAGTGATAAAAACGATTACTACAGTTTCAATCTCAGTAATCGTAGTAGCTTGAACTTAGTTGTAGATGGTTTGTCGGCTGATGCTAATTTACAACTGCTAAATAGTAGTGGTTATGTGATTTCAGCTTCTTATAATAGTAAAAAAAAGACAGAGTCCATCAGTGCAAATTTAGATGCTGGTAGCTACTATATTCGGGTTTACCGAGTCAATAAGAAGAAAAGTACTTACTACAACTTAAAACTTTCTGGCAACGAAGCGCCACAATCATTACAATTAAGCACTAGTAAAACCACTTATCAACAAAGCGAAACAGTTAATCTGAAAAACACCAGTATCTTTGATGGTAATGGTGCAGGTGACTTAGCGCGAGTAGCTTTTAGGTTGCAAAAAAATGGTGGTGAATGGCAAGATATCGGCGATACAGTGAATTTTATCGCCAATAGTAACGATAACCGCTACGCCAGTTTTGAATACAGTTTATCTGGTCTTGGTGTTGGCGACTATGTATTATCAGCAAAAGCCTACGATCAATCAGGTGCTAGTACAGACACTATACAAAACAGTTTTGGTATTGTACCTGTTTCCACTCAAGACTGGTTTGACTTGAATATTCAAGATGCAGGTATACGTGAAGCTGCAAGACAGCGCTTTACAGATAATGTCCTTGACCGCAACGATATGATTGCTATTTTTCGAGAAGCAAAAGATAGCAGTTTTGTTGATAGTAGCGAATTAACAGATTTGCGTACATTAGTTAATAATTCTTCTTTGTTCAGAATGCCAGATTATGTACGTGTTTTATCGAACAAAGTAGTTAATTCTGATCTTGCTAATCAAAGTTATCAAGGAAGTGTGCTAGGTAGTTTGTATGCAGGTAGCAGTGATATTCAACTTGAGAACTTAATTAGCAAGTGGTTTTTGGGTAGCGATCGCCCCACAAGTTCCTACAATTATCAATATGCTAATGGTTCTTTGTTTCAAAATGGCATTACTTATCAAGATATTAAACAAGGTAGTATTAATGACTGCTTTTTCCTCACAGGTTTAGCAGCAACTGCTTTTCGTTCACGTAGCATGATTGAGAATATGTTTATTGACAACGGTGATCAAACTTTCACCGTGCGTTTTTACAATTATGGAATTGCTGATTATGTGACGGTAGATAGATATTTACCTACCAATCAAGAAGGATATTTTGTTTACGGAAATAAAGGTAATTACTACGGAAATTTTGATAACGAGTTATGGCTAGCTTTGGCTGAGAAAGCTTACGCTCAACTTAACGAATCTGGGTGGATTTATCAAGATAATACCAATTCTTATAATGGCATTGGTAATGGTGGTTACGTCAGTGATGCACTCACAAATATCACAGGATTAAACACTTCTCTCGCCAATCTACTTAATTTTAACTCAATAGTGAATGCTTTCAATTCTAGGCAAATGATTGGTTTGAGTACAAAATCAGCAGTGATTGATGCAAATATTATTGCTAGTCATGCTTATGCATTAGTAGGTTACAATTCTTCAACTCAAATCTTTACACTATTTAATCCGTGGGGTATCGATAACGGCACTTCTAAACCGAGTATTATCGAATTGTCTTGGAATCAAATTGAAGCAAACTTTAGTTATTGGGATGGGACAACTAATAATATTGTTTAAAAAATAAGAAAATCAAGCATCAATCAAAAATTGTAGAGACGTTGCAGTGCAACGTCTTTTTATATTGGATAGGAAACCAACGATTTTTTATTTATACCCAAGCGATCGCTACATCATTTGAGTTGTGCAATATACAAAATTATTGTTTATATTTGCATTTCTTGAATTATCAAATCCAAACAAACTCATTTGTAAAACAATTAGCATTTTCGAGGATGATTATATAGTAATTATTGGCAAAGAGGGAGATAGTTTAATGCCATAAATCTTTTTAAAAGGAGAAAATACTTATGCCCAATCAAAGTAATAGTCAAAACTTGTTTGATGAACACGGGCTAAATATTACTCCTAAATACTCAGCAGATGATTTCAGTTCTCAAGATGATTATTATTTGCATTACAGTAATCGTAGTAGCTTTCAAACAACTGAAAATACTCTAGAATCAGATGTTAGTGATCAGCGACGAAAAAATAGTAAATCAAAAAATTCCGCATCATCTCAAGCAACCGCAGTAGACTTAGTAATACAAAATGCATTTGCTCCTAGTGTGGCAAATGCAGGTAGCACTATTCAAGTTTCTTATCAAGTAAAAAATAAAGGTAAAAATAGTGCTGGATTTAACTATACAGATTTTTATATTTCTAAAGACAAAAATATTAGTAGCGATGACTCTCTTTTAGGTTGGAACTGGCTTGGTAGTCTTGGATCTGGTAGTTCTACTTCTCAATCTCAAAATGTGAGTATAGATAGTAATCTTGCGCCCGGAAACTACTACATATTATACAGAGCCGATGCTTTAGATAATGTACTAGAAATTAGTAATACAAATAACGTTTTAGCACGGGAAATTACTATTACCAACACAGCAAGTGGAGGATATAATTCTACTTCTGGTTATGGCTTAATTAATGCTTCCGCAGCAGTGGCTAAAGCTACCAATCAAAATACCTTTGCTGATGTTCCTGACTTGGGTGGAAACAACTGGGGAGCTGATTTGGTAAAAGCACCAGAAACTTGGGCGCAGGGATATACAGGTAAAGGCGTGGTTGTGGCTGTTTTAGATACCGGAGTAGACTACAATCACCAAGACTTGAGTTCTAATATTTGGACAAATAGCAAAGAAATTGCTGGTAACGGCAAAGATGATGATGGCAATGGTTATATTGATGATTACTACGGTTGGAATTTTG
Source organism: Pelatocladus sp. (assembly GCF_059505505.1). Classification (NCBI taxonomy): domain Bacteria; kingdom Bacillati; phylum Cyanobacteriota; class Cyanophyceae; order Nostocales; family Hapalosiphonaceae; genus Pelatocladus; species Pelatocladus sp. The sequence continues at coordinate 7,939 of NZ_JCACKS010000217.1, forward strand.
ACGGCAACAACAACAGTACTTTAGATGTCTATGGTCATGGTACTCACGTCTCTGGTACTATTGCTGGAGTGAACAATGGCTATGGTGTCACTGGTATTGCCTATGATTCTAAGATTATGCCAGTGAAAGTTTTAGATGACGAAGGCTCAGGTTCTAATAGTACGATCGCTAGTGGAATTTACTACGCTGTAGATAATGGTGCTGATGTAATTAACTTGAGTTTGGGTGGTGGACGTTTTAACGATACACTGCAAAAAGCAATTGAATATGCTAGCAACAAAGGTGTTATTGTGGTTATGGCAGCTGGTAACGATGGTGGTTCACAACCAGCCTATCCTGCTCGTTATGCAGACAAATATGGAATTGCGGTTGGTGCGGTAGATCAAAATAAAAATATTGCAGACTTCTCTAACCGTGCGGGAGCAAATCAACTTACTTACGTCACAGCACCCGGAGTCAATGTCTATTCTACACTTCCAGGTAACGAGTATGCCTTGTATAGTGGCACATCAATGGCAGCTCCCCATGTCGCGGGTGTAGTTGCTTTGATGCTGAGTGCTAACCCCAACCTAAGTGATGCTCAAATACGTCAAATCCTAGCAGAAACATCAGGAAATACCACAACGCAAGCTGCAAACTATAGCGAGAGTAGTACTTCTATAACTGAAAACAAAACTCATAGCTTAAGTTATGACACTAACATGAGTGCTATTTCTAGTTTTGATAATATTACTTCTACTTGGAGTCGTAGCTATATAAATAGGGATATTGTTACTTCTGCTAGTAATCCCAATTCCACAAATGAGAATCATAACAATACCTTGCCAAACTCATCTGCATGGACGCAATTTTGGCATGACTACAAGAACAGTGTAATTGGTGATAACAGCACTAGCACAAGTAATTATAATGATTCGGAAACAGAAAGCATAATTGAAAAACGTAAAGTTTTACCAGATAATTTGTCTGCGTCTATTATTAATATCACCTGAGCAACAAGATCCCCGACTTTTTGAAGAAGTCGGGGATCTGGCTTTGTCAATAGAAGATGTTGTTAAATAACTTGTGCAGACGGCTGCATTCACAATGTAGGTCGATGCATTCACAATGTAAGTCGATACATTCATAATGTAAGCCGATGCATTCACAATGTAAGCCGATGCATTCACAATGTAAGCCGATGCATTCACAATGTAAGCCGATGCATTCACAATGTAAGCTGATGCATTCACAATGTAAGCCGATGCATTCACTTAATGCCAGGATAATTGCTGAGGGTTGTCATCCCGCCCAGAACTAAAGTTCCGGGCTAATAGCTTAAGTCCACTTAAGTGGACTGAAATATGTAGTTTAGTCTATTAGTTCATATCTTGCATCAGCTTTTCATTCCGCCAATAAATAAATTTATTGGCTAATAGCTAAAGTCAGATAAATCTGACTAGGACGGTGTTTGAGTCCGTTTTAACTGACTTATGCTATTAGCCTCACCAATTACTTCTGAGGCGGGATATGGGGTTTGTGCAAGATATCAGTTAGTCTACTTCAGTAGAATTTAGCTATCAGCCTTGGAATTTCATTCCAAGGCGGTTTAGTAGCAAAGCGGGGATTTAGTCAGATGTAGAGAATAAAAGTGCAGTGTTCAAAATTTCTAACTTAACGTCCCACCAATTTATCTCGCAGATGCTTAATCTTATCCCGTAACTTCGCCGCCTCCTCAAATTCTAGTTTCTTCGCCGCTTCTTTCATTTGTGCTTCCAGTTGTGTGATCAACTGTGGAATATTTTCTAACGGTAGTTCATTTATATGTTGATCAACTGTTTCTATTTCTTGAGAATTTAATCTTCGAGAAACTTCCAAAAAAGACAAGATTGCATTACTAGATTTCTTCACGATTGGCTGCGGTGTAATTCCGTGCATCTTGTTATGTGCCATTTGAATACCCCGACGGCGTTCGGTTTCATCAATGGCTTTAATCATGCTATCGGTGAGATTATCTGCATACATAATCGCTTGTCCTCGAACGTGACGTGCTGCTCTCCCGATAGTTTGAATTAAGGAACGTTCTGCACGTAAAAAACCTTCTTTGTCTGCATCTAAAATTGCAACTAGAGAAACTTCTGGTAAATCCAAACCTTCCCGTAACAAGTTGACACCAACCAACACATCAAAATTAGCGTCGCGCAAGTTTTGGATAATTTCTATTCTTTCAATCGAGTTAATTTCAGAGTGCAAATACCGCACCCGAATACTATTTTCTTGCAGATAATCGGTTAAATCTTCTGCCATGCGTTTAGTTAAAGTCGTAATTAAGACTCGTTCATTACGGTCTACGCGGTCTTTAATTTCACCCAATAAATCATCAATTTGTCCTTCTGTAGGACGCACAATAATTTCTGGATCAAGAACGCCAGTTGGTCGAATTATTTGCTCGGCTATATGTCCCTCGGAAATTTCTAATTCCCAATTTCCTGGCGTCGCAGAAACAAAAACACACTGGTTAACTTTTGACCAAAATTCTTCTGCTTTTAAAGGTCGGTTATCCGCAGCGCTAGGTAAGCGAAAACCATGCTCAATCAAGACTTTTTTTCTAGCTTGATCGCCATTATACATACCCCGAATTTGAGGTACGGTAACGTGAGATTCATCAATAACTAACAACCAATCTTTGGGGAAATAATCAATTAAACATTCTGGTGGTTCACCAGCTTGTCTTCCTGCAAGGTGACGAGAATAGTTTTCCACACCGTTGGAATAACCGACTTCGCGCAACATTTCCAAATCATAGCGGGTACGCTGATCTATTCTTTGCGCTTCGAGTAATTTCCCGGCTGATTCTAACTCTGCTTTACGTTCTTTTAATTCTTGAGCGATCGCATCACATGCTTCTTCTAATCTTTCTTCTGGTGTCACAAAGTGACGCGCAGGATAGAGGTTCACTGCTTGTAAACTCTGGAGAATTTCACCCGTCACCGGATCAACGTAACGAATGGCGTCAACTTCATCACCGAAGAACTCGATGCGAATAATCCGATCTTCGTATGCTGGGCCAATTTCGAGGACATCACCCCGGACGCGAAACCGTCCCCGTCCCATTTCTATATCATTACGGCTATATTGAACTGAGGCTAAATCTCGCAAAATTTGTCTTTGATTAACTTCCATTCCTACTTGAAAGGGAATCGCAGCTTTGAGATATTCTGAGGGAATTCCCAAACCATAGATACAGCTAATCGACGCAACAACGATCACATCACGACGTTCAAAGAGCGATCGCGTTGCTGAGTGTCGCAACATATCTATCTCATCGTTGATAGAGGCTGTTTTTTCAATATAAGTATCGGTAACAGGAATGTACGCTTCTGGTTGATAATAGTCGTAGTAACTAACAAAGTACTCAACTGCGTTGTTAGGAAAGAATTCTCGCAACTCATTACAAAGCTGTGCTGCGAGGGTTTTATTGTGCGCCAGTACCAATGTCGGTTTACCGACCTTTTCAATCACTGATGCGACTGTAAATGTCTTCCCGGTTCCGGTTGCGCCTAGTAATGTCTGATAATGATTGTGATTTTGGATACTACTAACTAGCTGTGCGATCGCTTGTGGCTGATCGCCGGTTGGACTGAAGGGTGCTTGAAGACAAAATTTTGTCATGCAGTGTTGCTCTAAATACCCTAAATACCTATCTCATAGTAGCGAATAGAGACCGGCGATTGGGGGGACAAGGGGGACAAGGGGGACAAGGAAGATAAAGAAATACAAGAGAAAAATAACTAATGTCCTAATACCATTTCCATATGAAGATGCATAGAAAGAACCCCACCGCCTTCGGCACCTCCCCTTGGTAAGGGGAGGTTGGGAGGGGTTAAAATAATGTGCAGCTTCATATTTAATTGGTATAACACCGATTCCTGATCTCCTATCCCCTATCCCTAACCTATTGATTTTTACTTATGTGTAGTTTTTAAACAACCTTATAGATATACAATATTTTTTAAAGTTAAACTGAGATATATAGAAAAAACTTCACTTAGGTTGAATTTTTGTAAAAAATCCTTAACAATCTAGAGGTATTAGTTTATGGCTGTCAGCAGCAATGGTAAGGCAGTAAGTCCTAGCCAAAAGCGTGCCAAATTAAAGGGGGAAACTACAATGGAAGTTGAAAATAATAAACTTGAAAACTCAAATACAGAGCAAGCAAACTCGTCCGATAAATTAGAAGTAACTGATACACTTGCCATTGCTGGAACACGTCCCATTGCTGCTAGCGATTTGCAAGTAGCAGAAACAGTCTCGATTGCTGGTATACGTCCCATTGGCACAAGTAGCTTGGAAGTTGTAGAAACAATTAACATTATGGGTTTGCGTCCCATTGGCGCAAACACAATGCATGTAGTTGATACAATGAATTTGTCTGGAATTCGTCCTATTGCTTCTAGTTCTTTGATAGTTTCTGAAACCTATTCTGTAATGGGTAATCGTCCAGTAGCATCAAATACTGTTGATGATTCCGAATTTTTGATGGGTTATCTGGATTAGTGAAAAGAAGAATTAAATATAATTTAATTTATTAACCCGGTTTACTGAAAAGCCGGGTTTTTTATAGAAATCCGGTTTGGTTTATAAATTTAATCGTGAACACAGGGAACAGGGAACAGAAAGTTTACCTAGCTTCGCAAAAATCAAATAAGATTCCTATATAGCATTTCTAAATCATTAGCCCTTTGGGCAGGCTGCGCCAACATGAACAACAAGATCCCTGACTTCTTTTGTGAAGTCAGGGATCTTGTTTTCTCAATATTCACAACTCATTTATGATTGCTATATATGAAATTATTTTAGTTATTAGTTATTAGTTGTTAGTTTTTAGTTGATCCCTGATATTTATTTGTTGATACTCAAATAAGAAATAATATAACCAATATATTTGTCCTCTCTCTTTCTATAGAGTAACTAATATGTCTGTGGAAAGAAGGCTAAAGCCAAAATTATAGGTTAATTTGTAAACATCAAAGCTAAACAAATCAAACTTGTTCATCGATTTACGGTAACTTTGAAAATAAAGCTTATATAAAGGGGACTGATTTATGAGTTTAGAAGATAGGGCAAAAGCTACAGCTAAAAATGTAGAAGGCAAAGCTCAAGAAGCATTGGGAAATGTAACTGGAGATCCAGAAGATAAAGCAGAAGGTAAAACAAAGCAAGCAGAAAGCGAAGTACGTCACTCTGTAGAAGACGTCAAAGACAATATCAAGAAAAAGATTGACTAATCTCAAGTTCATAGCAGCAAAAATAAATTTATTCATTAGTTGCTGAGTAGAAAACTAATGAATAAAATACAGAATCAGCCGTCTTCCCTTGTGGAGGCGGCTTTACATATTTAAAATTCTATAAATTTTTAGCTAATGTACTAATTACAACTATTACAAAAAGTTAAATTATTAGCAATAAATATATTATTGTTTCTCTTAAAACCTTTAATTCCTAAGTTTTTGGAAAATCTATGTCTAGTTATTGACATTATTTATGGTGAAAACTACCATAAAATAAATAAGCATCCTAAAAAAAGGGGGGCGATCGCATGACGTGTTACCCAGGGGTATTGAACCAGGAATTAATTCCGCGTGCAGAAGATTACAGCCTACTGACAGACCTTTATCAGCTGACAATGGCAGCTTGTTACGCTGGTGAAGGCGTAGAACAACAACGGGCAAGCTTTGAGTTATCTGTTAGAAAATTACCAGAGGATTTTGGCTATTTAATCGCCATGGGGCTAGCTCAGGCGTTGGAATATTTAGAAAAATTTTGCTTTACTTCCACTCATATAGAAGCTTTGCGTTCGACGGGAATTTTTGCTCATGCACCACAACGCTTTTGGTCACTGCTAGAATCAGGAAGTTTTAGCGGGGATGTATGGGCAGTACCAGAAGGTACAGCAGTGTTTGCCAATCAACCACTTTTACGGGTAGAAGCACCTTTATGGCAAGCACAACTGGTGGAAACTTATCTACTTAATACCCTCAACTACCAGACATTAATTGCCACACGGGCTGCTAGAATGCGTGATGTTGCAGGTGAACGAGCAAATTTGCTGGAATTTGGTACCCGACGAGCGTTTAGTCCCCAAGGCGCGTTGTGGGCAGCAAGGGCAGCATTAGCAGCTGGTTTTGATGCTACATCAAATGTGTTGACAGCGCTACAACTGGGCGAGAAGCCAAGTGGTACGATGGCGCACGCTTTGATAATGGCACTAACAGCAACCGAAGGTAGCGAGGATCAAGCTTTCGCTGCATTTCAAGAATATTTTCCAGGTGCAACCTTGTTAATTGATACTTACGATACCATTGCTGCTGCTGAACGATTAGCTCTTAAAATCAACTCTGGAAAAATGAAATTGAATGGTGTGAGATTAGACTCTGGTGATTTAGTAGGATTATCAAAAAAAGTGCGATCGCTTCTACCAGGTGTATCAATAGTTGCGAGTGGTGACTTAGATGAGCAAGAAATTCTATCTTTAAAAAATGCAGGTGCTGAGATTGATAGCTATGGCGTGGGAACCAAACTCGTAACAGGAAAACCTGTAAATGGAGTCTATAAATTAGTAGAAATTAATGGCATTCCGGTAATGAAAGAATCGAGTGGTAAGATGACTTATCCGGGACGCAAACAAGTTTTTCGTTCTTCCGTAGCAGGTAAAGTGAAAATAGATTGTTTGGGATTAGCAGATGAAACTAATTTGGGAGAACTACCTTTATTGCAACTATTCATGCAAGCAGGAAAACGGATGCAATCACCAGAAAACTTAGCAACAATTCGTCACCGTACCGCCGCCTCCGTAGCAAGTTTACCCGAACAAACTCGATATTTAGAAAATCCCATATCAATACAAATGATATTATCTGAAAAATTACATAGATTGACAGAAGAAACCAAGAAAAAACCAGCATTGGTTAGTGGTTAGTAATCAATAAGCAATTACCAATTATCAATTACCAATTACCAAAAAATGAAAATAGCTTTATTTGGAACTAGTGCTGATCCACCAACGGCTGGACATCAAGCGATTATTAAATGGTTGTCACAGCATTATGATCGTGTAGTCATTTGGGCGGCTGATAATCCTTTTAAATCGCATCAAACACTTTTGCAGCATCGGGTAGCAATGTTACATCTACTCATAAATGATATATATTTACCACACCATAATATTAGTCTGGAACAAGAACTCAGCAGTTTCAGAACCTTAGAAACTTTGGATAAAGCCAAACAGCGTTGGGGAACAGAAACAGAATTTACTTTGGTGATAGGTTCAGATTTACTTTCTCAACTACCACGCTGGTATCGAGTTGAAGATTTATTACACCAAGTCCAACTTTTGGTTATACCACGACCGGGATATATCATAGATCAATCCAATTTACAGGCAGTGGAAGATCTCGGAGCAAAAATAGCGATCGCTGAGTTACATGCTCCAGATGTATCCTCTACAGCTTATCGTAACAGTGGAGATTCCGAAGCTCTCACGCCCCCTGTAATTGACTATATTAATCAACAGCATTTGTACAAATGCCAGGACGCATCCAGAAAAAGCTTGCAGATACGCTAAATCAACAACCTTTGGCTGATTTCAAAGTTGGTGTTGACAATGTAATTTTTTCAGTAGATACTGCTCAAAATCGACTCCTAGTACTATTAATCATGCGACAACAGGAACCCTATGTAAATTATTGGGGTCTTCCAGGTACTTTAGTACGTCGAGGCGAATCGTTAGAAGACGCAGCCTATCGCATTCTAGCTGAAAAAATCAAGGTCAAGAATCTTTATTTAGAGCAATTATATAGTTTTGGTGGACCTAGCCGTGACCCAAGAGAAGCAACTGATAGTTATGGGGTGCGTTATCTCAGTGTCAGTTACTTTGCTTTAGTGCGATATGAAGAAGCCGAATTAATTGCTGACAAAGTTGCTGGTATCGCTTGGTATCCAGTCAAACGAGTCCCACAATTAGCCTTTGACCATAATGAAATTTTGGCATACGGACACAGACGTTTAAAAAATAAATTGGAGTACAGTCCGGTCGCTTTTGAAGTTTTGCCAGAAACCTTTACTTTAAATGATTTATATCAGTTGTATACTACCGTTTTAGGAGAGAATTTTTCCGATTATTCTAATTTTCGGGCGCGTTTACTCAAGTTAGGCTTTTTATGTGATACAGGGATTAAAGTATCGCGAGGTGCAGGGCGTCCAGCTAGTTTATATCGATTTGATGCAGAAGCATTTGCCCCTTTTAAGGATAAACCATTGGTTTTTATTTAAGGCAGAAGGTTTAATTTTTGACTTCTAAACCAATAACCAATGACTAATGACTAATGACCATTGACTATTATGAAAATTGCGATCGCTCAACTCAATCCTACCATTGGTGATTTACCAAAAAATGCTCAAAAAATCCTTGAGGCTGCACAACAAGCAGTAGCAAAAGGCGTGCGTTTATTGTTAACACCGGAACTGTCTTTGTGTGGCTATCCTCCACGAGATTTATTATTAAATCCCAGTTTTATTGAAGCAATGGGTATTACCTTGCGACAATTAGCTAGAGATTTACCACCAAAATTAGCAGTATTAGTCGGAACTGTAGAAGAAAATTTCCAAGCAAAAAAAACTGGTGGTAAAAGTTTATTTAATAGCATTGCTTGGTTGGAAGCGGGTAAGGTCAAACAAATTTTTTACAAGCGCCTTTTACCTAGTTATGATGTCTTTGACGAACACCGCTATTTTGAACCAGGTTTGCAAGCGAATTATTTCACTCTCGATAATATCAATATTGGTGTCACTGTTTGCGAAGATTTGTGGAACGATGAAGAATTTTGGGGCAAACGTAGTTACACTGTCAACCCGATTGCTGATTTAGCAATTTTGGGTGTGGATTTGATTGTGAATTTGTCCGCTTCACCTTACACCCTCAGCAAACAAAGGTTTCGCGAAGCCATGCTAAGTCACAGTGCAGTACGTTTTCGCCAACCGATTATTTATGCTAACCAAGTGGGTGGTAATGATGATTTAATTTTTGATGGTAGAAGTTTTGCGTTAAATCGTCAGGGTGAAATTATTTGTCGATCGCGTGGATTTGAAACTGATTTATCAATTATTGAATTTGATCAAGAAGCACGGGATTTAAAGTTAGGTTTGATTGCGCCTAATTGTGAATGTGAGGAAGAAGAAATCTGGCAAGCTTTAGTTTTAGGTGTGCGAGATTATGTCCGTAAATGTGGTTTTAATAAAGTAGTTCTGGGTTTAAGTGGTGGAATTGATTCTTCTGTTGTGGCTGCGATCGCAACAGCAGCACTTGGTAAAGAAAATGTCCTCGGTGTTCTCATGCCTTCTCCCCACAGTTCTAAGCATTCCATCACTGATGCTTTGGCATTGGCAGCGAACCTTGGTATTAAAACTAATACATTGCCCATCGGTGATTTAATGCAAGTATATGACAAAACCTTTGCAGATTTATTTGCTGATCATGAGTTTGGACTAGCAGAAGAAAATATTCAATCTCGAATTCGGGGTAACTTATTGATGGCTATCTCGAATAAATTTGGTCATCTTCTCCTCTCAACAGGTAACAAATCAGAAATGGCTGTTGGTTACTGCACTCTTTACGGTGATATGAATGGTGGTTTAGCAGTCATAGCCGATGTTCCCAAAACCCGCATTTATGCACTATGTCTCTGGTTAAACCGCAACAGCAAAATTATTCCTCACAACGTCCTTACCAAAGCACCCAGCGCTGAACTTAAACCTGGTCAGGTTGACCAAGATTCTCTACCACCCTACGATATCCTTGACGATATCTTGCAACGCCTGATTCAAGATCACCAGTCACCCGCCCAAATTGTCAGCGCTGGACACGATGTAGCCATTGTTGATAAAGTGATCAAGATGGTAGCTAGGGCAGAATTCAAGCGGCGACAAGCACCCCCAGGATTAAAAATTACAGATCGCGCTTTTGGTACTGGTTGGAGAATGCCTATTGCTAGTAATTGGCTGGCTGTTAAAAATGTTTATCAGACTTTGGAACGAGTAAGATAGAGAACATCCCAAATGTTTAAAATCCCAGCAGACTGGAAGTCTGGGGCTATACAGACAAAACCTGCCTACGCAGGCTAGAATTAGTCCGCGCAGGGCGAACATCGCTCTTGTTTTTTCAAAAATTGGGATGCTCCCATAAGATACTTATCCCAGAGTTTAAAATTAGGGTGGACAAACAGTCCACCCATATCCATTTAATAAACTTCCTTTATACACCAAAAGAGATAAAAATTCTTTGTGTCTTGGGACCTTAGTGGTTCAAAAATTTTCACCACCAAGTCATACCATTTCACGTTAATCACGATACACATAAATTTTGTAGAGACGCGATATATCGCGTCTCTACAGGGTCTGTATTTGTATCAGATTTTTTGTGAAATGGTATCACAAAGGAACTTAGTAAATATTTTCAAGACAACATTATGTAAAAAAATCAGTATTTTGGAGTACTGCTTATTTTTTTGATTCAAGCCAATTTAGAAACTCGCTAATCTCACCACCTGAAGGGCGATCGCTAGCAAATTGTTGATATAGAAATCGTAGTTTAGCAACACTGAATTGCGATATTTTTTCATCAGCCCAAAATTCCAGTTCGCTTTTAGCATCATCTAATGCTTGTTCTTCTGTCGGTAGCCAAAATTTGAGGAATATCTTGCCTTCCTTATACAGGAAAATATCAAAGCCAAGCCTGTTTTCTAGTTCGTATATTTTTGCCTGACATTTACCTACCTGTAAAGTATGTAGTAACTTTTGCTTATATTGTATATGTAGCATTTTCACCCCTAAATACGTTTTTATGACTCAGAGTTAGATTGACATTTTTTACCAGTGAATTTCAGTGATACAAATCACTCTTATGGATAATTGACAAAAAGCTTTTACTCTGCTGGTAAAAATAGGGAAAATCGCCAAGTAATTAGGGCGACTGCACAGTAAGCGACTATTTAACACCTGCTTTTGCACGGTGGGCATTGCTCACTCCACAATTATAAATAAATAGTGTTAATAAAAGTTAACGCGATGCTAACAACGCATTATATGGAAGAAGTGGAATATTTGTGCGATCGCCCTGTGAACGATTATGGTAAGTCTATCTTAGAAGATATTTTTGTAGAACTAACTGGACATCAATTAAATTAATATTACACGCCTAATTCGCGTAGAGTAGCTTCCATTCTAGTAACGCTTTCATACTTACCCTGTTGTTCGTACAAATCACGCGCTTTTCTAAAAATAGCGATCGCTTCTTTGGCTTTACCTTGTTTTTTTAACATTGTCCCCCGTAACTCATAAACTTGGGGATTTTTGGGAGCAAGTTGCACTGCTTCTTCATAAGCCCATTGAGCACTATTATAGTCTCCCAATCGTACTAAAACAGTGCCTAAACCTATATAGGCATTGACATTACCACGGTTTATCTGTATTGATTTACGATAAGCGTTTTTCGCTCCGTTATTATCACCTAAGTTACCACTGATATAACCTAAAGCATATTGATAATCACTATTATTGGGATCAAGAGCAACAGCCCGACGATAAGCAGTTAATGCGGCGGAGAAATTTCCTTGTAAAGCATACAGATAACCTATGCCAGAATAGATAGAAGGGTTTTTTGGCTCTAGGTTTGCTGCTTGTTGGTATACAGCGATCGCACCACTATAATCGCCTGTCTCTACTAATCTGCGTCCTTGTTCTAACAGGTCTTTTACCTCTTGAGTGCTTTGGCGCTGTACTATTAATACCTGAGCCTGAGTCACTGAAGGCATTATTGTAGCAATGCTTCCTATTAAAAGAACACTAAATAACAATGAAGTTCCTTTGTACACAGCAAACAACCTGAAAGTTTGTGCCAATTGAACAGATTTTCTCTGATTGTTTGTCCATTAAAACAAAAATCTTTTCTTTTGCAAACTCCATATGCTTATTTTTTACCAAATATTCATAAGATTTCTCGTTTTTGCTTTTTTGGTCGATAGCTAATTTATAGCATCTGCTTTGATAATTATAAATATTAGCAGCAATCAATAGCCAATCATCGCAATACTTGAATTATTGGTTATAAATAATACAAAATTCTAATTTTAAACTCAAAATTCTAACTATTGGGGCATGACGAGCCAAATTGATAAAGCAGACAATAGAATTATCTTGAAAAGGGGTATAAGTAGGTATGTATGAATGAATGTAATAAAAATCATATTTTCATCTTACCTATAAGGATTTTAGGGTGAGGGACTAAGAGGTTGTTTGAAAAGTGGTCTATTGTGATTTTAAGCACCTGTATATTGCCCATAGCACTGCTTGAAAAGGGGGGAAACTGAACTAAAAAATCCCTCTTTTTAAGGGGGATTTAGGGGGATATACAACGTTTTACTACCGACAGCAGGACTTTTCAAACATCCTCTAAGAGTTTCCTGTTCCCTACCTCTACAAATGAATTTAATTTTGTGCAATTACTTATGATTTTAACTACAACTGACGTGATTCAAGGAGCAATTATCCAATCATATTTGGGTATTGTGACAGCCGAAGTCGTTTACGGAAGCAATTTTCTACGAGATTTCTTTGCAGGTTTGCGAGATATTATTGGTGGACGCACTGGTAGCTACGAGCGCTTATTTGAAGAAGGTCAACACAAAGCACTGGCAGAATTAGAGCAACGAGCATTACGTTTAGGTGCAGATGCAGTTATTGGTATTGAAATTGATACAGGTACAATCAATGTTGATCAGTCAGGAGTATTACTATTAATCACAGCTACAGGTACTGCTGTGAAGATGCGTTAGAAAAGTTACAGCCCAATTACTTTTCAAACAACCTCTAAAAAGTCACATCTGAAATTTCTAATCATATATATTCTCCATCTGTGATTGCCAAGCTATTTATTATGGAAAACTAGTATAGATACTTGATAACAGTTGTAGAAAGAAAAAACTATATATTAGTTTACATTTTTTAATCCAAATTAACGTATTTTGTCATCCAAATTTGCTGTCATTATTGTGATTTTTTATTACAAAAAAACACAAAATATCACACGCCTTACTGTTAACAAAACCTAATACTCAAGGTAGATATATTAACTCTTTCTGTTGATAGATATGAAAAAGTATAGATAAGAATTTAATTTGGAGATAACTAACAAAATATCAGAAGAAAAATTAAAAAATTAATCAGGAGAAATTAATTTATGTCTTACGTAAATCGTGGCACTGGTGAAGTTATTAATGAACCTGTTGGAGTGACTCCAGTAGTTGATTACCATGACCGCGTTCGTTGGGGGCCGATTATTTCTGGCTTACTAATTGCGATCGCCACTCAATTAATTTTAAGCGCGATTATTGGTGCGCTTGGAGCAGGTAGCATTGAAGCTTCAGGTAGACCAAGAACCATAGCGCCTAATATTGCTGGTAATGTTGGTATTTGGTCAACTATAGCTTTGTTAATCTCCCTTTTTACTGGTGGTTGGGTGACAACCCGCGCCTGTGGCCCTATGAACCGCAATACAGCTCTCCTCAACGGTGCGATTCTCTGGGCTACAACTTTAGCAGTTAGTTCTTGGTTACTGGCTAGTGGTGTATCAGGCGCTTTTGGTATTGCTGCTTATAATGCAGGAGAAGTGATTAACCAAATTCAGCAACCAGGTGGTGTAGCTGTACCACAAAACTTACCCAACCTTACCGCTCAACAAGCTCGTGAAGTTGCAGCAAATATACGTTCTGGCTTATGGTGGTTTGTTTTTGGCTCTTTACTAGGTTTAATTGCTGCTATGATTGGAGCGGTTGTTGGCGCTCGTAATCCTCGCAATCAGACAAGCTACAGGTAAGGTTAGTGGTTAGTAGTTAAGTTTTAAAGTTATACCATTTCCATACAAAGATGCATAGAAAGAACCCCACCCACCCCCCAGAGGGGTGGGTGGGGTTAAAATAATGTGCAGCTTTACAGAGAATTGGTATTAGTAAGTAGTAGTTAACTAATAACCAATAACTATTTACCATTTTAAATAAGCTGCTTCTACACCCTTTTCTCGCCTAAGTTTACCATCTTTTTCAAACCAGTCAATTACTTGCTCTGTTGTCAAATCTTCAATAGCAACATTGTACTCTTGGGCGATATGCTTCAAAAGTTTTAATGATGAAATAGTCAATCGCGATAAAAACTTTTCTGAGGAAGATAATAAAGCTGCATCTACTTTTGCTGACTCTTCCAAAGTTAGAAACTGTTCTGATGGTTGTTGAGATATTACCATAAGCATTACATGAAACTTTTCGTCTCTTACAACTTAACGTGGGGGACATTGTTGACGCAAAGGCTGTTTAGCTAAGTAATCTAACTCTATCTGCTGTAATAAACTTGTCCAAATATCAGAAACTTTGGTGTCCGATTGGCTACAGGCGCGTAACTCCACTACTGTTGAGAGTAAATCAAACCATAAACCTTGTTCAGCGTAGACAGAAAGACGTTCTCTTGAAGTTGATCGCTTTAATCTGTTAGCTACATTATTCTTGATAGCAACTCGCTGCACCCAGCCGTGTACACTAATTACAGAGCGGGGAGAAGGGTCTTGTATATCGCAAACTATCGAGACAGACCACTGATAGGTTTGATTGATTGTCAAAGGCTGAACTTGATCATTATTAGGTAAAGTTAAACTTGTGATAGTAGCTTTACTGCTGGGTTTAAAATTAGTTTGATATACCAAATTACGTGGACGCAACTTTTCATCTACTGTGTGGAGAGAAAATAGCATCGTTTGAGCCGTATTGTCAGGTATATACCAGAAAAACTTGGGATACGCAGCAGTTGTCAATCCTAGATTAGTTGATGGTAACAATAAGACTAAAAGTGGTTGCTCGCCAAAAATACAGCCACCTCTACGTGTACTACCATTTTCCCGACGTCCGGGAAGACTCTTGGTTGGAACCTTGACTTGGACACTTCCACTTTGCTGATTGCGGTTGTTAACCTGATTTGGTTTACTTGAAGTTTGTGGTTTAGCAATTGTCTGTGTGAAAGCTACCGAAGGTAAACCACACAGAAGTAATTTTAAAAGCAAAGACAGGCTTATTTTGAGATAATTTGGGCGATACATTCAAGTTAAAAATTTACAACTGTCTCACCGAAGACCGTATCCACCCACACTCAGACGTAATTAACTTATCCTCGTTCCTAATCCACAGTTTACCATAAGTAATCCTGCTGGTTTGTAATGAGCGCTAAAGCGCTCAATTAAGCACGCTTGGTGCTGACTACAAACTAAGCAGCGATTAAACCATTGTGCCTCAGCAAGGCTTCAGTACTAGGTTCGCGACCCCGAAAAGATTTAAACACTTCCATAGGATGTTTGCTACCACCGAGTGCTAAAACCGTATCACGGTAGCGTTTACCTGTAGTTTTTACAGCTTGTTCGTCTTCTAAACCAACTTCTTCAAAAGCAGCAAAAGCATCTGCACTCAGTACTTCTGCCCATTTATAGCTGTAATAACCTGCGGCGTATCCACCTCCGAAAATATGTCCAAAAGCACACAAGAATGAATCTTCTGGTAACGGAGGTATGACAGTAGTTGTTTTGGCAATACGATCGCGTACATTTTTAGGAGTTTCACCACCACCAGGATGGTAACGGTGATGTAGTTCGATATCCAACAGGCTAAAGTGGAGTTGACGCAACGTCGCGCTACCACTCATGTAATTTTTGGCTGCTAATAGCTTTTGATAATAATGTTCTGGCAAAAGTTCGCCTGTTTCGTAATGCCTAGCCATGCCAAATAAAGTAGCTCTGTCATAGCACCAGTTTTCCATAAACTGGCTAGGTAATTCCACCGCATCCCATTCGACATTATTAATACCCGCTGCTGAAGTATAATCTACCTTCGTCAGCATGTGATGTAAACCATGACCGAACTCATGGAATAAAGTCTCTACTTCCGAGAAAGTCATCAGACTAGGCTTACCATCAACAGGTGGTGTCTGGTTACACACCAAATATGCCACAGGTAAGCGAGTCTGACTTACACCATTTTCCGTGACTTTACCCCGATTAATACAGATATCCATCCAAGCACCACCGCGCTTTTCCGCAGGACGACTGTAGGGATCTAAATAAAAATAGGCGATCGCTTTACCCGTTTCATCAGCAATTTGGAAATATCGCACATCCTCATGCCAAACTGGTGCTTGACCATCAGCAGAAGTCACACTCACACTAAATAGTCTTTTCACCAATCCAAACAAGCCATTCAACACTTGGGGAAGAGGAAAATAGGGACGCAATTCTTCGGCGGTAAAAGCAAACTTTTCTTCTCGCTGACGTTCAGCCCAAAACGCCATATCCCAATGTTTTAAATCATTGGTTTGAGCAACTCCCTTACTTGCAGCAAAAGCTTTTAATTCTTCTAACTCCTTGACAGCAGCATCATAGCTAGCACCGCGCAGTTCCTCCAACAGCTTTTCTACAGCCTCGACATTAGGAGCCATTTTACTTGCTAAACTAACTTCTGCATAAGTCTTGTAGTCAAGTAACTCTGCTAATTCTTGACGCAATTTTAAAATGCGCTCAATGATGGGATTATTATCCAACTCTCCCTCAGCAGCACGGCTGACATAAGCTTTGTAAAGCACCTCCCGCAAATCCCCGCGAGTGCTGTATTGCATAAAAGGATAGTAACTGGGAAAATCCAAAGTGATGCGCCAAGGGCCATTTTCAGGAGTAGCATTTTGTGATCCCGCATCTCGTGCAGCTTGTGCGGCTAAACTCAGTAAACTAGGCGGTAAACCGTCTACTTCTTCTTTCTTTGTCAGCGTCAAGCTAAAAGCTTTAGTTGCATCCAAAACATGATTAGAGAATTTAGTAGAGAGTTCCGCTAACTCCATTTGGATATTATTAAAGCGATCGCGTACTTCACCTTGTAAACCCACGCCAGAAAGTTCTGCATCACGGATCGCAGCTTGGACAATGCGCTGTTGGGCCGAGTCAAAACCATTCCAAGCATCACTCGCACCAACGGCTTTAAAAGCATTGTAAATTGGTTGACTTTGACCAAGCTTATTAGAAAACTGCACCACATGAGGCTGCACAGTTTCAAAAGCTTCCCGCAGTTGGGGGCTATTTTTCACACCCATTAAATGGTTGACAACACCCCAACTCCAACTCAGACGTTCTGTGATTTTTTCTAAAGGTTCTACTAAACCACTCCAACTAAGCTCAACATCAGCTTCCAAGTTGGTTAATTCTTGTTCTAATTCTGCCAGTAACTGATTAAACGCTGGCACCACATGTTCTGGTTTAATGTTTGCAAAGTCAGGCAAACCAGAACCTTTTAATAAAGGATTATCTGTAATAATGGCGTTTACACTCATGGTTTTACGTGAACACCCGCTCTATATGGGTTAATTGTGATTTTCTTTCTTCATCTTCTAATGTAGCGATTTTACGTCTTAGTCATTAGCCAATAGTAAGTAGACCTCTTGCAAAAATATTTTTACCCCACCCTAACCCTAAGCGTTTACGGCTACGGTGTACACACAAGTTATCGAATTGCTACCAGTTCTCGAATTACCCCTCCCTAACCCTCCCCTTGCAAAGGCTACGGTGTACACACAAATCTAGGTTGAGCGCATCTGTACCGCCTCGGAATAAATTCCGAGTCTCATAGCGCAAGTCCTCTGAAGAGGACTCAAAAAAAAGTTTGTTCCAGTCCACTTGAGTGGACTTTCGCTATGAGCCTGGAACTTTAGTTCTAGGCGGGATACTCAAACACTGTCCTAGTCAGATTTATCTGACTTTAGCTATTAGCCTATAAATTTATTTATTGGCGGGATGAAAAGCTGACGCAAGATATCAAGTACCCTAAAGTGTCTACCCTCTACATCCTTATAACCTGATTTGTGCCTCCTACTTAAAACTCTGCTGCTAATGCAGCAACACACCGTTCACAAATCAACGGATGTGCTGCATTTTCTCCCACATGAGTAGAGTAATTCCAGCAGCGATCGCATTTTTCCCCTTCTGCTTCTAGTACACCAATTCTCCACTTATCAGCTTGCAAGTTATACTTTGAACCTTGCAGTTTTTCTGGTGTATCCGCTAATTCCACTTGGGAGGTAATGAATAAGTAGCGGAGTTCGTCTACACTGTTGCTGTTACTAGCCTCTAGTGATTTGATGGCACTCAATAATTGTGCATCACTGATGTAAAGCAAAATTTTCGCTTCTAGGGAGGAACCAATCATTTTTTCCACCCTAGCTTGTTCCAACACCTTATTGACATCAAGGCGAATATCACGCAGTTGTTGCCAAAAAGCTGCTAGTTCTGGATTATGCCAGTTTTGCTGCAACTGTACCCAACCAGATTCAAACACTGATTTATGGGGAGTTTTGTAGGGAAGATATTGCCAGATATCCTCAGCTAAGTGAGATAATACAGGTGCGATCGCCTTAGCTAAATTTTCCAGTGCATACCAATACACTGTCTGACAACTGCGACGGCGCAAAGCATTATTGTTACTGATGTACAACCTATCTTTGGCGATATCCATATAAAAATTGGATAAATCCACCACGCAGAAGTTCTGCACTGTTTGGAAAAAGCGGAAGAATTGGAAGCTATCAAAAGCTTCTGTCACTTCTTGGAAAACTTCCGTCATCCGGTGCAGCATGTATTTATCTAGCTGCGGTAATTGCTCATAGGGTACAGCATCTGTTTCTGGGTCAAAATCATGTAAATTACCCAGTAGATTTTTGGCCGTGTTACGAATTTTGTTACGGATATCAACCAGTTGTTTGATGATATTGCTACCCAAGCGCTGATCAGAAGTGTAATCTACCGATGACACCCACAATCGCAATACATCAGCACCGTAAGCAGGATCTTTTTTCTGGTCTTTACCTCCCTCAATTACCATATTTGGATCAACGACATTTCCCAGGGACTTACTCATTTTCCGCCCTTGTTCGTCGAGGGTAAAGCCATGTGTCAACACGGTTTTATATGGCGCACAGTTGTTAACCGCGACACTAGTAAGCAAACTCGATTGGAACCAACCCCGATGCTGGTCTGAGCCTTCTAAGTATACATCCGCAGGATAGCGTAATTCTGGACGCTGTTTGAGTACAGCTGCCCAAGATGAGCCAGAATCAAACCACACGTCCATCGTATCTGTACCTTTACGGTAGGTGCGCCCATTATTGTGATATGGTTCTGGTAGCAATTCCTCAACTGATAATTCCCACCAAGCATCAGAACCTTTTTCGGCAATAATTGCTTGCACGTGGGCGATGGTTTCCTCGTTTAGCAATGGTTCACCGTTGGCTTCGTCGTAAAATACCGGAATTGGTACACCCCAACTGCGCTGACGGGAGATACACCAGTCAGAACGATCTGCAACCATCGGTGTGATTCTATTTTCACCTTGGGCGGGAATCCATTTTGCAGAAGCGATCGCTTTGAGTGCTTCTTCGCGGAATCCTTCTACTGAAGCAAACCACTGTTCTGTGGCGCGGAAAATTGTTGGTTTCTTTGTCCGCCAGTCATAGGGGTATTTATGCAGGTAAGGTTCCTCTTTCAACAAAGAACCAGCAGCGCTCAAAGCATCAATTACCGCCTGGTTTCCATCACCAAGCACGTTCAATCCAGCAAATTGTCCTGCTTCGTCGGTAAAGTTACCATTGTCATCAACTGGCGCTAAGACAGGTAGACCATAACGCTGACCGACAATGTAGTCTTCTTGACCGTGACCAGGTGCAGTGTGGACTAAGCCAGTACCAGACTCAGTGGTTACATAATCGCCACCAATTACAATTGGGCTTTCACGGTCATATAAAGGATGACGATAGGTGGAATGTTCTAAATCTTTCCCTTGAATTGTGGTTTTTACTGTTAACGGAGTTTCCAGTGTGGCAGAAAGGCGTTCTACTAAATCCGCAGCAACAATTAAGTATTTAAACCCTGAATTTTCCTGAAGTCCAGTCACTTCTACGACTGCGTAATTTAGTTCCGGGTTCAATGCTACAGCTAAGTTACCAGGAATTGTCCATGGTGTCGTTGTCCAAATTGCTACACTTAATTTTGGTAGAAATTCTGATAGTTTAGATTTACTCGCCTCCGATAAACTCGTCACCCCAAAAGCAGCGTAGATACTGCGAGAAGTGTGACCCTCTGGATATTCTAATTCTGCTTCTGCCAAAGCTGTTTGAGAACTGGGACTCCAGTGTACTGGTTTCAAACCACGATAAATGTAACCTTTTAACACCATTTCTCCGAATACACCAATTTGTGCGGCTTCGTATTCTGGCGTCAATGTTAAATATGGATGTTCCCAATCACCCCAAACACCGTAGCGTTTGAAACTATTGCGCTGTTCGTTGACAGCATTTAAAGCAAATTCTTTCGCTTTTCGTCGTAGTTGTAAAGGTGTCAAGTTTTGCCGTTCGGCGGCTTTCATGTTTTGTAAAACTTTTAACTCAATTGGCAAACCGTGACAGTCCCAACCAGGTACATAACGAACTTTACGACCACGTAAAAGTTGGTAGCGATTAATAATATCTTTGAGAATTTTATTTAAAGCATGACCAATATGCAGAGAGCCGTTTGCATAGGGAGGCCCATCATGCAGTATAAATAATTCGCCGGGATTGTTTTGAGATAGGCGATCGTAGACTTTATTTTCTGCCCAAAATTTTTGAATTTCGGGTTCGCGCTTGCTAGCGTTTGCCCGCATATCAAATTTAGTTTTGGGTAAGTTTACAGTATCTTTATAACTTCCAGTTTCTGTCACAGTTTCATGCCTGAATTAGCAGCAAATGATGTTCCAATAATTATAGAATCCACATGCCCAGAACGGCTATTTTCCCCCGTCTTCTCTAACGCCTTGGTGGCGACTACAGAGCCAATTGCGATCGCAGCAGTAGTGAAAGGTTCCATGTGCTACTTTGCTGATGTGCATTCTACTTAATTTATGAATACACGAGTTTGCTCTGCAATTACGCAATTTCAATCAAAATTTTTGATTTCGTTAGGACACAAGTTGCTGTCGTTAGGACACAAGTTGCTGTCGTTAGGACACAAGTTGCTGTCGTTAGGACACTAAGTTGTGTCGTTACAACACTAAGTTGTGTCGTTAGAACATTAGACCTCTTGCAAAAATATTTTTACCCCACCCTAACCCTAAGCGTAAACGGGGAGGGAACTAAATCTTCCCCCCGTTCACGGGGGGATTGAGGGGGGTTCATTCGACTTTTGCAAGAGGTCTGTTAAACATACTACATAGAAACTAAAATTTCTAGCCAAAAACTGAAAAGTAAAACTCCGCTCATACTTTCACAAATTGGCTTTTCCCAGACTTTCTTGTTATCTACTCTAGAATTCCACAATTAACCGATAGCTTAAATACTTATATAGCGCTTCTCGGTTGTGTGCAATACGCTGCGCCCAGACGTTACATGTAACGTCTTTACATTGTTCATGGCGGTGTATTTGATTCAAATGAGAACCCCTATAGTCAATAAATACTTTTGACGATTTTAGCTTCAAAATGATGAATCGCAAGATATATTAATCATGAATAGCGCTACCAATAATGAACCTGTCTATATATTTCGCCTAACTCCAGAGATATCTTTGATTTGGACTGTGTTAGGTACATTGCTATTGATAATATCAGGAGCTGCGGTGAGTTGGTTTTATCAAACAATTCACGGACAATCATTAAATTTCAGTATTGAAAGTTCACCTCTATCTATCCGGTCAGTAATTTTCATATTTGCAAGTTTGCTGCTATGACCTTCGGAACTATCGTTGTCCATGAATTGGTACATGGAATTACTTTTGCTGCTTTTGGTGGTTCACCGCGTTATGGTTTTAAGATTAAGTATTTGTTACCTTTAGCGTATGCCACTTCACCAGGAGATCGTTTCAAGCGTAATAAATATATTCTCATTGCACTGGCACCGCTAGTAGTAATAGATGTGGTGTGTTTGATATTGTTAGCAATTTTTCCTCAAGCTTATTGGTTAGCTTGGGTCATAGTATTTAACACAGCAGGTGCAATTGGCGATATTTGGATGGTGGCGCAACTTTTACGCTGTCCGCAGTCAATCAAAATTGAAGATCGTGCAGAAGGTATGGCAATTTATGCTCCATCTAGTGTGAGTTTACAGAAACTTCCTTTTCGTAGAACTGAACAACGTAGACCTCATTATTTAACAATAACTTGGTTAAATACCAGTTTAAAAGTTTTTCTATTATTAGTTTGTTTAGGATTTTTGCTGATACCAATTATGAAAATTTTGGAAGTCCCTTCTTTCGTAGTTGGTACAGAAATACTCTGGTTTTTCCGTTGGTATAACACCAAACAAGGGTTTGGTATTGTCATCCAATGGGGTAATTTATTTATATTATTAATCGCGTTATTTTTAATAGGATTATTATTTTACAGGTTTCGGAAAAAGAGTTAGATATCAAATTTTTTAAATAAGCGGAGATGCGACCTTGCTCGCATCTCCATCATGATCGCGAACGTAGCTTTGTCCCAATACGGTTCGATTAAGGATTTTTCGTCATAATTTTGGGATTGTACCAGACGCGATATATCGCGTCTGGTACTGGATTTAAATGTTAATCAATTTGTCTTATCCGAACCGTATTGAGCTTTGTCCAGTTTATTGAACTAACCAGCCTGATTATTGGGTGGTGTTTGCTCAGTTTGGGCTTCTGCTGGTGGCGCAAGTTCAGCATCAGGAGCAATTTCTTCAACAGGAATATTTTCTAATTTTTCTGTCACTTCTTCTGCTTGAGCAGCAGCTTCTTTAGCAGCTTCTACCAATTCAGGTGATGGAGGATGGGGTGGAATTGCTTCTGCTGTTTCGGTTGTGGCTTCAGTATCAGTAGTCACAGATGTATCTGTAGGTTTTTCTAAAGTTGTGCTTGTTTCTGATGTTGGTTCATCTGTGACAGTACGATTATCGACAATTTCAACCGTTGATTTTTCTGTAGGTTGAGGGATTTCTGGTGTCTTTTTGCTCACAGTCTCTTGAACACGATTTTTTGCACCAGAGAAAATCCCACCGATACTACTCTGTATCTGCCCTAAGCGTTGGGGAAGCGATAATTTAGTAACCTGTTGCTGAATCGTATTTTGCACTACTTCGGTACTAGGTACAGGAGTTTGTTGTGCAGAAGGTGCTAATTGACGACGTAATGAAAGTGTTTGCCAACCAAACCAAACTAAGAGCGCCACACTAGCAATATGACCTAGTAAAAGACCTCCGGTAATACGTGGTGCAAACACCCATAACATCAACGCGTAAAACAGTCCTACACCACTCCAGATAAAATCATTTTTACGGTGAATTTCTGGGAAAAAGAAAGCTGCTAAGTAAATAGCTATACTACCAAGACCGACTGTCAGTGCTAGGACATTTGCCAGCATTTCGTATTTCTCCTTAACTACGTCATGATTAGAGATTGGGGATCGGGGATTGGGGATCGGGGATCGGGGATTGGGGATTGGTTATTAATCTTTTACCATTGACTGTTGACTATTGACCATTGACCATTGACCATTGACTGTTGACTATTGACCATTAACTAATTTTGCAAGAGAAGTGTTGATTTCGATACAAATTAAAATTAATTATCTGTGTAAGTTGTGCATTTCTACTCGGTCGCTGAACTTTTAATGTCTTCTTTAGGGGAGAAGCGAAAATCTCGGACTACCCTTAAAGATAAAAGATCACGAAGAGTTAGCCAAAAAATCTATGACACTACAAAGCTTTGGTGTGATTGGCTTGGCCGTCATGGGGGAAAACATCGCTCTCAACGTTGAGCGTAATGGCTTCCCTATTGCCGTTTACAATCGCTCACGCGAAAAAACCGACAAGTTCATGGCGGAGCGCGCTCAGGGCAGAAACGCTAAAGCTGCTTTTACCCTGGAAGAGTTTGTCGCTTCTCTAGAACGTCCCAGAAGAATCCTAATCATGGTACAGGCTGGCAAACCTGTGGATGCAGTGATTGGCCAGCTCAAACCTTTGCTTGATGAAGGTGACATCATTATCGATGGCGGTAATTCTTGGTTTGAAGATACAGATAGACGCACTCAAGAACTGGAACCTGCCGGATTCCGGTACATTGGTATGGGTGTAAGTGGTGGTGAAGAAGGGGCGCTCAATGGTCCTTCTTTGATGCCAGGAGGTACTGAAAGCTCTTATCAGTATCTATCGCCGATCTTCAATAAAATTGCCGCTCAAGTTGATGATGGTCCTTGTGTTACCTATATTGGGCCTGGTGGTTCTGGCCACTACGTAAAAATGGTACACAACGGCATTGAGTATGGCGATATGCAGCTCATTGCTGAAGCCTATGATTTGCTAAAAAATGCTGGTGGATTGGATCACAATCAACTGCACGAAGTATTTACAGAGTGGAATACCACTGACGAACTCAATTCGTTTTTGATTGAGATCACCTCCAACATTTTCCCCTACATCGACCCAGATACAAATTTGCCTTTGGTCGAATTGATTGTAGATTCGGCTGGACAAAAAGGTACTGGACGTTGGACTGTGCAGACAGCGTTGGAGTTGGGGGTTTCCATACCGACAATCACCGCAGCAGTAAATGCTCGGATTATTTCTTCCTACAAACAAGAGCGTGTAGCAGCATCCAAGGTACTTACAGGGCCTACTGGCAAATATAGCGGCGCAACCAAAGATTTTGTCAACATGGTGCGTGATGCCCTGTATTGCTCAAAAATCTGTTCTTACGCTCAAGGGATGGCGTTGCTATCCAAAGCTTCACAAACATACAACTGGAATTTGAAGCTGAGTGAATTGGCGCGAATTTGGAAAGGTGGCTGTATTATTCGTGCTGGATTCCTAAACAAGATTAAGAAGGCTTTTAACGAAGACCCAGCATTACCTAACCTATTGTTAGCGCCAGAATTTAAGCAAACAATTCTCGATAGACAGGCTGCTTGGCGGGAAGTATTAGCAACTGCTGCTAAATTGGGAATTCCCGTACCAGCATTTAGTGCATCTTTAGATTACTTTGACAGCTATCGTCGCGATCGCTTGCCACAAAATCTCACTCAAGCTCAACGCGACTACTTCGGCGCACATACCTATGAGCGCATTGACAAACCAGGTTCTTTCCACACGGAATGGGTTCCAATTACTGAAGCATCCCATTAAATCTTCATCAAGTTATAAACTGGGAAGATACAAAGTGGCCCTGAATTTCAGGGCTACTTTTTTAGTAGACATCGCTAAAATATCATTGAAAAATCTAGCTATAAGCCTTGAAAACTATACCTGTTATTTTGACTTTTCTGTCAATGCGTAAGTCCTAAAATATAAACTGTAACCAAATGATCAATGGCATGAAATTCCAACTGTTGTTAGCCTCTTTGTTTTCCCACATCAAAGGACGCCATTGGTGGCTGGGTGTGCTTTTATGGATTGCATTATGTCTACCAGCCCAAGCGTCTGTGATCCTGCGAGTAGCTATTGAACGGGATGTCAAGCAGGTTAAAGTTGGCAGTTCTACAACTGCGGTTGTCAAGGATAGTAGCGGGCGTACTCTGGGACAACTACCAGCAATGAATGCTTATTATGCCCAAGCGGTTCCTGGTGGAATAGCCTTAGATAAGTGGCGTTCTGGTTTATTTTGGATTGAACCAAAGGGTAAGGAGGGATTTGTTTATATAGGCGATCGCTGGTATCGAGGTAGAACTTTAGTTGTCCCCACAGATAAAGGTGTCACTGCTGTCAACTGGGTAGATTTAGAAGAATATCTCTACAGTGTTTTGGGTGGTGAAATGGATAGTCGTTGGCCTTTAGAAGCCCTCAAAGCCCAAGCGATCGCAGCTCGTACCTATGCTCTTTATGAGCGATCAAGACAGCGCAATAATCCCATTTATGATTTGGGTGCAAGTCCAGATCGTTGGCAGATTTATAAAGGTGTGATTAGCGAATCTCGCCCTACTTATGCGGCTGTTGATGGTACCGCCGGACAAATACTAACTTACAAGAACCAAATTATCCTCTCGGTTTTTCATGCTTGTTCAGGTGGACACACCGAAAACGTCGAAGATGTTTGGTCAAGCAAAGAACCATACCTACGTGCGGTTCCCGACTTTGATCAAAATATCCGCGAATGCTACTGGATGAGAACTTTTAGCCCTACGGAAATTAGCAGCAAATTTCCCCAAATCGGTAACGCCAAGCAAATAATTATTGAACAGCGATCGCCTTTTAACAGTGTGAAAACCCTGAAAATAGTTGGCGACAAAGGCGAAAAGATACTCAGAGGCGAAGAAGTGCGTACAGCTTTAAAACTAAAAAGTACCCGCTTTAGCATCTCCAACGGTAACGGTGGTTTCACACTCCAAGGACTAGGTTTTGGTCATGCTATTGGCATGAGTCAATGGGGCGCTTACAATTTGGCTTTACAGGGAGCCAACCACCTGCAAATTTTAGGATATTACTACAAAGGTGTAGCTCTCACACCAATTAAGGTGAAATAGGGGATTAAGGATCGGGCATAAATCAGTTAACAGTAAACAGTTAACAGTTTAATTTGATAACTGATCACTGTTAACTGATTAGTTGTCCCTCTTGTCCCTTTGTCCCTAATATCTACACCAAATCAGGAAAAACCTCTTGCACGGCGGGATGCACCAAGCGATGATTTTGCACGTTTACACCTTTGGCTAATGCAGGGTTATTTTTTAGCGCTTCCATTCCCTGATTTGCTAATTGCACCACGTATGGTAAAGTACTGTTATTAAGTGCCTGAGTTGCCGTCCAAGGAACTGCCCCTGGCATGTTAGGGACACCATAGTGCAATACACCTTCTTCAATATAGACAGGGTTGGTGTGAGATGTAGTCTGCACAGTTTCTATACAGCCACCTTGGTCAACTGCTACATCAACGATTACTGATCCTGGTCGCATTTGTTTGACTAATTCACGAGACACTAAAACGGGCGCTCTTCGTCCTAGTACTAGAACAGCACCGATTAATAGGTCTGCTTCTCGAACTGCTGCTTCAATATGAGCAGAGTTGCTGTAAAGTAATTCTATTCGTGAACCAAAAAGAGTTTCCAAGTAGCTCAGGCGTTCTACATTCACATCTAGAATTTGAACCCTAGCCCCCATACCGATAGCAATTTTGGCGGCTTCTGTGCCAACTACACCGCCACCTAAAATTACTACTCTACCTGGTTGAACACCAGGTACTCCACCTAAAAGGACACCTCTACCCCCTTGTTGCCGTTCTAAGAATCTTGCTCCGAACTGCACCGACAAACGCCCAGCAATCACACTCATTGGCGTCAGTAGGGGTAGTCTGTTTGTACCTGGTTGTTCTACTGTTTCATAGGCGATCGCACAAACGCCACTATTAATTAAATTCTCAGTTAAATTTCGATCAGCAGCTAAGTGCAAATAAGTAAATAAAACCTGCTCTTTTTGCAAAAAATTATACTCTATTGCCAGTGGCTCTTTGACTTTTACCACTAACTCCCGATTCCAAGCAGCTTCAGATGTTGGGACGATTTCCGCACCTGAATTTTTGTAGTCATCATCCGTAAATCCTGCACCTGCGCCAGCTTGAGTTTCTACAAATATATTGTGACCGCTTTCTTTTAGTACCCTGACACTAGAGGGACTTAACCCAACTCGAAACTCCTGGTCTTTAGTTTCTTTGGGAATACCTATATCCATTCACTGCCCCTAATTAATTTTTGTGTAGCTTTAGTTTGTCAGTCTTGTCCTTAGTATGTTGAATCCAATAATACGAATTCGCCTGAGTTTGCCCTGATATCACCAATTTAACATTGACTTCAGTTGAGGAAAGGGGATTGGGGAGCAGGGATTGAGGAAGGGAATAGGGATCGGGGATCGGGACAACAAGTTATGAATTTTGAATTTTGAATTGCTGTGTCCTTGTTGTATTCCTTGTTTCCCCTAAACGGACTTGACGATTTCCTGAGTATTCCTAAAATATATTAAGAATAGTAAAAAAATGTAAAACAGTTGTCGAGTGATATCGCTCAATGTGCAATACCACAAAAGTGTAGTTACCGAACATTTCCCAACAAAGAGGTTTTTTCAAATGATGACACAACCACAACCAAGCGTAACCCCTAAGCTGGAAGAGCCAAAATTTGGATTTAGTGAATATGCCGAACGCTTAAATGGTCGAGCTGCAATGATCGGCTTTATCCTGATGGTGTTGATTGAATACTTCACCGATAAGGGTGTGCTAACATGGCTCGGTCTCAAGTAAATCACAAAAAACTGCGAGTTTACGACTTGTAAGTCAGTGAAATTGATAAACAAGATCCCCAACTTTTGTGAGAAGTCGGGGATCTATTTATATTTATCTTAAATATTTATCAGTATTATAAACGTTCGGAAAACCGCCCAAAAGTAGCCTATCGCAATACTTTGGTTGAATAAATAAATATAATATTATGATGTAAATGTAGGCTCTAGTTTAGGGCGCTCAATGTAGGTGAAAAACTCTCAGTAAATTTACGCGAAAGGTGAACTGAAATTAACCAAGCTGTGATGAATGCTGTAAATGCTGTATTGCCTCGTTTTTTAAAGTCAGCCTACCGAAAAGAACCGCTAATCAGCGTATTGATTACGATGGGAGTGGTAGACGCGCTGATCGGTGGATTTGATGATGAGTGGTCTTTATTCGTGTTTGGTTTAGGAACAGCAGGAGTAACGCTTTTATTAAAATTGTGGCTACGTCAACAGCGTCGTCCTCTACCTGTTGAAGAGTCTGTGGTACAACATTACTTACCTTCGCGCTCTTCTAGTCAGACTTTACCAATGCTGAGTATTGCAAAGAAAAAACCACCCCATTAGGGTTGGAGTTTTAATTTTTATACTTAAGATTAGAAAATTCACGGAGTATCGCCAAAATTCTGGTTTTCACTCTTGTGGAGTGATTTTTATTGACCTACAAAAGAAACTGAGTATCAAGCGATCGCCCGTAGTTCTAATCTAGAAATATATGAATAATAGTTATAGTAAAATATTTGACAAAATTGCAAATATCAAATTCAAGATCCCTTTAATGACAGTGTGAGGGCAGGGTGGTTTCATACGAAAAAAGAAAAATATGGAAGTCTGTATTTCTCGTTTTGAAGCATAGATTTTTACCCCTCTCCAAACCTCTCCCCTTATTAAGGGGAGAGGCTTTAAAAGAAGATTTTAATTTTTCTCTGCTTGTATGAAACCACCCTGCTTTAATGACAGTGTTAGGGGTAGCAAGTGCTGTGGCAACTTCCCAACTGGCAAGAACGGCTTAGAAAATTTGTTGATGAATTAACCAAAGACTTTGACAAACAGTAAGGTATAGGTAACTTTGTTCAAAAATTAACTTACAGTTTAAAACCCTCACTAACCACTGACTAATTACACTTTGCTGAAAAATGAAATTTTCTCTTCATATTTAGGTAAATTAAATTACGCAATTTACCTGGAAATAGATACAACATTGACATTAAATTTTAATTAGGGGTAGAAATTAAAATTTTGATTTTCCCTCAACACAATTTAGTTATTTTTTGCTCGCTAGCCCCTACTTCAAATTGGGGAAATTAAATAGGTTATACAAAGTCAAGAAACGATTTTTGACTTTGGAATGCGCGACTTTGGAATTTAAATAAGGAGCCTGTGATGCATCATCCATTTGACTTAAACATTTATGAGTTGGAAAATATTGGTTTGTATTTTGAAGAACTCAGCCATGACCAGAGCGAAAAAGTATCGGGTGGATATAATGTTTTTGCGATTGAGCCTGTTGTAGTTTTTGGGTTATTAGGTATTGGTGAAGGTTCAGATGAAGGTAATCAAGACTCTGGTAGTACTACAACCAGAAAAAATTACACATCTCCAGATGGACGTACTAAGAGTACTGAAGTGGTGACAAATTCCTGGCGTTCAAATTTAGTTACTAGCTAAAAAAACTGGGAGCATCCCAATTTAAAAAAAATCCTCTGGGACGAGGGACGCTAACACCAATGGAGAGGAAATAAGACCAATTCGAGGACGCAAATCCAAGATGCGGCATTCCTCTGTGAACTTGGAAGCCCACACTGTACCATCAGGTCAGTGTGGGTAGTTCACTCTCTAACTACCAACCACCTTACATCAACGTTCTTAGACGCTGTACTAATTGCGGTGCTTGTAAAACACCCTCAATTCGGTCTACTGGCTGACCCTGCTTAAACAATACTAGAGTTGGTAGAGCCTCAATTTTATACTGAGTAGCTAATTGTTTGTATTTCTCTGTGTCAATTTTGACGATTCTGATTTGACCTTGGAGTTGGGCATTAACTTGCTCTAAAATCGGAGTCATCATCTGGCAAGGGCCACACCAGTCAGCATAAAAATCTACTAATACAGGTACATCAGAACCAGATAGCATCTCTTCAAAGCTATTGAATTGCTTTTTTGTAGACATGTGATACGCACCAGTTTTTTATAGTTTGATTTTAATAGTAGTTGCTAGCAGCCTAGATGATTGTAAAGCATGTTTGCAATACTGGGGATCGGGGATGAGGGATTGGGAAGAAACTTGTTAAATAATTCCTCCTTGTCCTCCTTGTCCTCCTTGTCCTCCTTGTCCTCCTTGTCCCCGATCCCCGATCCCCAATTCCCACTAAGATAGTTAGCGCAATATCTCAATGTAAATAACAGGAAAAACGATGGAACTTTTGCCAGAAAATTTACAAACTTTACAAGGTAAAGTAGCGATTGTTACAGGTGCTTCACGAGGAATTGGAAGAGCGATCGCACAGGAATTGGCGAAAGTAGGTGCTAGCGTTGTTGTCAACTATGCCAGTTCTAGTCAAGCGGCTAATGAGTTAGTATCAGAAATTATTCAAGCGGGTGGAAGTGCGATCGCGCTTGCGGCTGATGTGAGTAAGGAAGATCAAGTTGATGCTTTAATAAATGCTGCGATCGAAAAGTTCAATCGTATTGATATCTTGGTCAATAACGCTGGTATCACACGTGATACACTTTTACTCCGAATGAAGCCAAAAGATTGGCAAGCAGTAATTGATCTCAATTTAACTGGTGTATTTTTATGTACTCGTGCCGCCAGTAAAATCATGCTAAAACAGCGATCAGGACGGATCATCAATATTACTTCTGTTGCTGGACTTATGGGCAATCCCGGACAAGCTAACTACAGCGCTGCCAAAGCAGGTGTAATTGGTTTTACCAAAACTGTTGCTAAAGAATTGGCATCTCGTGGTATTACAGTTAACGCC
The DNA here is from genome assembly GCF_059505505.1 of Pelatocladus sp. Lineage (NCBI taxonomy): Bacteria > Bacillati > Cyanobacteriota > Cyanophyceae > Nostocales > Hapalosiphonaceae > Pelatocladus > Pelatocladus sp. The sequence goes on from NZ_JCACKS010000217.1 coordinate 39,312, forward strand.
GTCGCCCCTGGCTTTATCGCCACAGACATGACTAGCGAGCTTGATGCTGAAGGTATTCTCAAATATATTCCTCTAGGTCGCTATGGTCAACCAGAAGAAGTTGCTGGGATGGTACGTTTCCTTGCTGCTGATCCCGCAGCTGGATACATCACAGGACAAGTATTGAACGTAGATGGTGGAATGGTGATGGCTTAGAGAAGGCAAAAGTAAAAAGTTAAAAGTTAAAAGATTATTTCTTTTGACTTTTGACTTTTGACTTTTGACTTTCATGTTGCCTTTATCCTCTGCCAAACAGTGAAACCTAACAAAGTGATAATACTGAGAGTAGTGGCAAGTATAACTACCAAACTCATGCCTCGTATTGTCATCGCCAGCCAGTTACAAACTAAAGCAATTGACCAGAGAGTCAGAGCTGCATGGCGCTGAGATAAGCCCCAAGCTAGCAAGCGATGATGCAAATGGTCTTTTCCTGGAGTACTAAGAGGATTTTTACCTGCCAATAGTCGCCGCACAAATACTTGAGTAGTGTCTAGCACAGGCAAAAGCAAAAACAAAACAGGCGGTACTAAAGAAAAGATTGTAGTGGCTTGTAGGTCGCCTACAATAGCAGTTGCGGCTAGCACATAGCCAAAAAAGTATGCTCCGGCATCACCCATAATGATGTGCGACGGATGAAAGTTATGGCGTAAAAAACCTAGTGCTGCTCCTGCTAAGGCTGCTAAAACTAGTGTCGCTGCTGCCCAGTTAGGAAACTGTGCTGAAACTGCCAGTAAACTCATAGCAGTAATAAAGCTAACTCCTCCCGCCAAACCATCCATACCATCCATTAAATTAATGGCATTAGTAATTGCTACCACCCAAAACACCGTTAGCAATGTTGAGAGTAGCGAGTCAATGGGAGTACCAAAAGTAACTTGAATGCTAATGCCATTCCCAACTAACAGTAGCGCCGTCAGAATTTGTACTAACAGGCGAACTGAGGGAGGTAAGCCGAATTGGTCGTCGATAAAGCCTACCAGGACTAATATCGAACCTCCCAAAAGAATGGTTAAAACCTGAGCTAGTACGCCTTGAAGTTCAATTGGTCTTAACAGGCTTGCTAAGATCAAAGCCGCTATTACTCCCGCGTAGATCGCCAGACCCCCTGCATTAGGCAAAGGTTCTCGGTTCAAACGCCGTGCATTGGGTTGATCCGCCCAACCAACTCGCAAGGCAAATTTACGTACCGCCGGAATTAAACGCCACGTCACAACCCACGCTAAGAGAAATGTAAACACTACTGCTAACCAGCCGGAACCGCTAGGTTCAGCAATACCAAGCGCCTCAAGGAAGCTGTATATATTCATCTATCGCTTCCACCATTAATGCCAGTATCCAACATCAGCATCAAGTGTATAACAATCATTTTTTTTTCTCACTACAAATATGAGGGTATATGGATGTGTCTTATTTTGCTTTCAGTAGCATTTATTGAGGCAATAGGAGGAAATTTGGATTTTTATGGGTGGATTCCCCTACATCCATCAACCGATATCCTCCTATAGCCTAGTTAAAGATTAATAAACTCAACAGCTTATGGCTTGTTGACTAGCAATTTTAGATTTTGGATTGAGGTCAATCTAAAATCCAAAATCTAAAATCCAAAATTGACTGACTTAGCACTCTTGCCTTGTGAGTGCTAAATTGTCTAATGGAAGAACTCACAAATTAAACCAAACTAAAAAATATGGCCAAAATTATTGCATTTGATGAAGATTCCCGACGTGCCTTAGAAAGGGGCATCAATACTCTTGCTGATGCAGTGAAAATCACCCTGGGGCCAAAGGGTCGCAACGTTCTTTTAGAAAAAAAGTTTGGTACACCCCAAATTGTGAATGATGGGATCACTGTTGCAAAAGAAATTGAACTAGAAGATCCTCTCGAAAACACAGGTGCAAAACTCATCCAAGAAGTTGCTTCTAAAACCAAAGAAGTCGCTGGCGATGGTACAACCACAGCAACGGTGCTGGCACAAACGATGATCCGGGAAGGCTTGAAAAACGTAGCAGCTGGAGCAAATCCAGTCGCAACAAGACACGGTATTGAAAAAACCGTTGAAAAGCTGGTAAAGGAAATTGCTACAGTCGCCAAGCCAGTAGAAGGAAGTGCGATCGCCCAAGTCGCAACTGTTTCCGCAGGTAACGACGAAGAAATCGGTGCCATGATTGCCGAAGCCATGGAAAAAGTCACCAAAGATGGTGTAATTACCGTGGAAGAATCTAAATCCCTAATTACTGAATTAGAAGTAGTTGAGGGTATGCAGATTGACCGGGGTTACATTTCCCCCTACTTTATCACCGACAACGAGCGGATGACGGTGGAATTTGAAAATGCCCGTATTCTGATCACCGATAAAAAAATTAGCAACATTCAAGACTTAGTACCTGTTTTAGAAAAAGTTGCCCGTTTGGGTCAACCCCTATTGATTATTGCTGAAGATGTAGAAGGTGAAGCTTTGGCAACTTTGGTAGTCAACAAGGCGCGGGGTGTGCTGTCAGCTGCTGCTATTAAAGCACCTGGATTTGGCGATCGCCGCAAAGCAATGTTGCAAGATATTGCTATTCTCACTGGTGGACAATTAATTTCCGAAGAAATCGGTTTAAGCTTAGATATCGTTTCTTTGGAAATGCTGGGAACCGCCCAGAAAATTGCCATTGACAAAGACAACACAACCATCGTTGCTGGTAGCGAACACTCAGGCGACGTGCAGAAGCGTATTGCTCAAATTCGTAAGCAGTTGGAAGAAACTGATTCGGATTATGACAAGGAAAAACTGCAAGAACGCATCGCCAAGCTGGCTGGTGGTGTGGCTGTAATTAAAGTTGGTGCAGCCACAGAAACTGAACTCAAAGACCGTAAATTGCGGATTGAAGATGCTCTCAATGCCACCAAAGCTGCTGTAGAAGAGGGTATAGTCCCTGGTGGTGGTACGATGTTGATTCATCTATCCACAAAAATCGCCGAAATTAAAAACAGCCTCAACGACGAAGAAAAAATTGGTGCTGATATTGTTGAGCGATCGCTAGATGCACCCCTACGTCAAATAGCAGACAACGCTGGTGTCGAAGGTGCTGTCATTGTTGAAAAAGTCCGTACTACAGAATTCAACGTCGGCTACAATGCTGCTACTGGTGAATTTCAAGACATGATTGCCGCAGGTATTCTTGACCCTGCTAAAGTCGTGCGTTATGCCTTACAAAACGCAGCTTCTATTGCTTCTATGGTCTTAACCACCGAAGCCGTTGTTGCTGAAAAACCTGAGAAGAAACCCGCCGGTGGCGCTCCCGATATGGGCGGTATGGGCGGTATGGGTGGTATGGGCGGTATGGGTGGTATGGGCGGTATGGGTATGGGCGGTATGGGTATGGGTATGATGTAGTCTCATACTGTCTGTCTATATCTACAAATTTTGAAGCAGTTTGTCTTAGCTAAGGCAAACTGTTTTTTCATTTTTATTTAGTAATCTTAGTAATTAGTGGTTATTAGGGGCGTATAGCTGTATGCCCGTACAGTGGTTAGTGGTAATGATCAATAACTATTAACTCTTGACCCTTGACCCTTGACCGTTAACTATACTAACTATTTGGGTAAAAGAGCATGGCTAAAAAAAAGCATCACTCAAATTCAATAGTAACTGAAGGAGATCACGAAGATTTCTATCATTATCCTGGAACTTTACCAGGGACTATTATTGTTGATGCAGACGCACCACCACCAAAGATTGTATTAATCGATTATAGTTCCACTGAAGCAATTAGCAAAGAAGTAGAAACACCAGAAGAGTGTGCTGCTTATCTAGATACTAAGTCGGTAACTTGGGTAGATGTGCGTGGTTTAGGTAGTGAAGATATTTTACAAAGATTGGGGCAGGTTTTTGAGTTACATCCCTTGGTGTTAGAAGATGTTGTTAATGTGCCAGAACGCCCAAAGGTAGAAGATTATGAAGACCAATTAGTAATCATTGCGCGTATGGTTATGCCTAAAAAAAAATCTCATGGTTTCCACAGTGAACAGGTCAGTTTTGTATTAGGAAAACATTACTTGTTGACAGTTCAAGAAGAACCAAAACGAGATTGTTTTGAACCAGTGCGATCGCGCATTTTTAAAAACAAGGGTATTATCTGCAAAAATGGTACAGATTATTTAGCTTATGCTCTTTTAGATGCAATTATTGATGGCTTTTTTCCTGTGTTGGAAAAATTTGGTGAACGTATTGAAGATTTAGAGGATGAAGTCATTGCTCAACCTACACCAAAAACATTAAAGAAAATCTATAAAGTTAAACGAGAATTATTACAACTACGTCGCGCGATTTGGCCCCAACGCAATGCACTTCATAAGCTGATTCAAGACGATAGCGAGATGATAAGTCATGAAGTTCGTATTTACCTGCGAGACTGTTATGATCATGCGGTGCAAGTAATAGATATGGTAGAAACCTATCGAGAATTAGCTTCGGGCTTAATGGATGTTTACCTTTCGGCAGTCAGTAATAGAATGAATGAAATCATGAAATTGCTAACTGTGATTTCAGCAATTTTTATTCCTCTAACTTTTATTGCTGGCGTTTATGGAATGAACTTTAATACAGAAAAATCACCATATAATATGCCTGAGTTGAACTGGTATTGGGGGTATCCAGCTTGTTTATTAGTGATGGCAGTGATAGCCGTTATCTTACTATACATTTTTTGGCGCAGGGGTTGGCTAGAAAATAGTTCGAGGTTAGACCGTTAAATCAGTTAACAGTTGACAGTTAACAGTTATCAGTAAATTACTGTAGAATCAATAACTGATAAATGTTTGGCAAATAATTGCCGATGAAATATTTTACAGGAGCTTATATATATGGTCGCTAGGAATGAGGGGAATTTAATTTTTTTAACGCTATATATTATTGGCGTCACTTATACGTTTACGAAGATGATTGAGTCCATCGACGACAAAATTAAGTTTATTTATGAGAAAAAGATTGTTGATGAGCAACTCAAAGAAAAAAATCTCCAAGATGATATCGGCATATCTTTTAGACTTAGTCCCTCATATTTCATTGATGAATTGAAGGAATTATCTGTAAGTATTGAGAATAAATCACAAAACCTAGCTTTGTATGTAGACTGGGACAATTGCTCTTTAGTAGTTGAATATAGCAAACAATCGCGGCGAGTAATTCGCAAATCCCCAGATTTGACGCGTGACCTTGCTGTACCGCAAAGTCCTAGCTTAATTGCTCCTACCAAAACTCTTTCAGCAGCAGTGGCCGCTGAGGATGTTTTTAAATTGGATGAATTAACAAAAACATACCAAGTTAATACACCTTTGATTAATATCAGTGCGCTAGAAAAAAGTCCTGTTAAAGCCCAAAGAAAATTATTTCAAGCTTTTATAGATAGAAAACAAGAATTAAAATTTTCCTTGCAGTTAGTATTGAGGATCTCCGAATTGCGGGTTGGTTTAGTTCCAGGTGAAAATAAACCTGCTATGTGTATTGTCGATTGTCCTTTTACAATCAAAAAACTGCCTTGGTATTACGCAATGCCTTGGAATAAAAGGCGTTAATTTCTTGAGAGATTAGGGATTCAACGCTAGAAGTAACAGAACAAAGTCATTCAATACTAAACTAAATATTGGGAGAGAGTAGGCGTAGGCGGTTGCAGATTAGTCAATACGTGGCTAGTTTGAGGAAAGTCCGGGCTTCCGAAAGACCAAACTTGCTGGGTAACGCCCAGTGCGAGCGATCGCGAGGATAGTGCCACAGAAAAATACCGCCTTCTTTCAGTAAACAGTGAACAGTTGTCAGTGAACAGTAAATAACTGATAACTGATAACTGATAACTGAAAAGGGTAAGGGTGCAAAGGTGCGGTAAGAGCGCACCAGCAACATCGAGAGGTGTTGGCTCGGTAAACCCCGGTTGGAAGCAAGGCAAAATGGAACTATGGTTGGTCTTTTACCAGTTCCACAACAAGAGCCGCTAGAGGCGTCTGGTAACAGTCGTCCCAGATAGATAACCGCCCTCTTGATTTTAAGAGAACAGAACCCGGCTTACTACCAACTTTCTTCCAAAATGGAATGATAGCAATCACAAGCTACATTCCATTCTTTTTTTGTACGGTTTTAATTTTATTGTTTTTCGAGTTTATCTAATGCTTCTTGAATAGCTTGCCTCATAAATTCAGCCTTCAATCGAGGAGGAACTTCGATAAGTGGCTGAGGTTCTTCCCAAACAAAAGGTACTTTCAGATAAGTTTGCTTATGCACAGAGTTACGTCTAATATGAGTTGAAAACACGACAATATTTATGTTTTAGAAATCGACCACCGATATACACAAATAGAAATCCTTACACATAAGGATTCCTTTATTAATCCCAAATATTTATAGGATTGTAGGGATGTCTACGCCCATACACGTTTACTTTATTTACCTGAAAAACGCTATAAATAGTTTCTGAGTTGTAAATCAAGTTTCTGAGTCGTAAATTAAATTTCTGAGTTGTAAATCAAGTTTCTGAGTTGTAAATCAAGTTTCTGAGTTGTAAA